>JANLYJ010000448.1:0-2218 GCA_031365555.1 Gemmatimonadaceae bacterium
GGAGCTGCAGTTCAAGGTGACGGAGCTAATTGCGAACAGTGTTGTGCGCTGGGAGTATCGTCCCGGATCGACGATGTTCTTTGTGTGGCAGCACGGGCGTCAGGGTCCGGGGCCGGAGGACAAATTCAATCAGTCTTGGACGAGAGACTATTCAGACATCTTCAAGCTGCACCCGGACAATACGTTCCTGGTGAAGGTGGCGTACTGGCTGAGCAGATAGCTTGACTGATTGTGTCGGGAAATGAGAAAGGGGTCGCGAGCGCGGCCCCTTTCTGATTTTAAAAGTGTACGCGGGTAGATTCGGTCTTGTCTGCCCTGCGCTACGACGCGCGGCTCTCTACAGCAAGAATGCGAGAAGGGCGATAACCACAACCACTGCGCCGACGATCGCCAGCACGTTGCGCGTGTCCGGATCCACTGACGCGGCACTGGACGCTGCCGCGTTCGCTTTCACCGTACTCACGCCTGCCTGGGACCTGGTCATACCAATCGGTGCATCAACAGGCCGGAGATCTGCCGCTTTTGGCTCAGTTGCAACGACCACCTGCTGCGGGACGAAGTCACCCGTCGACGCGAGAGACTGAGTCTGCTGTGCATGTGCTACTGAAGCGGCAGCCAGAGTGAGGCCGAAGGCAAAAACCATTGAACGCATTGGACTTCCTTTTCGATGGGTAGTGAAACGAAGTAAGCCAATGCTAATCGGCTGCAAGGATCGTGCACCGCAGCGCCACGCACACCTCCATTTACGAATGCGCCCCCACAGTTCGGAACCAGACTTATGGCGTGACGTACCCTCAGGCGCAAAAGTCAGCTTTAATCATTTCACCTTGTAGCCAGCCGTTACCTCGTTCTTATGTGCGGCAAAGGCGGCCAGAACTTCTCCCTTCTCACGCGCCGGGACTTTGGCGAAATCAAGAGTGCGCCCCAGCTCGGCCGCCACTTCGTCGAATTCTGCGGACGATATTCTTAGGTTACGATGCGCCTCCTCGAGGCCCAGTCGAGTTTTGCCCCGCTTTGTAGGCGAGTATTTGAATCCCCCGCCAGTCACCTCGGCGACCCAAAGTGTTCGCATGAATTTCAGGCCAGGTAACCTATTGAGGTTTTTGGTATGCCATTCCCTGAGTGCAGGGTTCTGCGAATTCTTTCCCACGATGGGATTCTGGATCAACGCGTCGCTAAAGTGATCAACCACAGCGGCGATAGCGAAGATGCCGCCGAGGCGGTCATAAAGACTTGGCTCTGCCATCTTCGCACTGTGAACCTTCGCCTTTGAAGCTTCCCGATTTTGTGCAGAGACTGGAGGGGCAGCAGCCACGCTGAGCCCGACGAGCAGGGATACCATTGCAATGTTCTTCATAACGATTACCTCGTTGATCGGAAAGTGACATGCCCTAGAGGCCGAGTCACAGTGCCGGAAAGATCGGAACACGGCCCAGTTTTCTGACCTTGAACCGTACTCCGCTCACTAAAGACATAGACGAAATTGATAAAGACCGCTAGACCAAACGTTTTCGAGATCAGTTTGCGACCGCATAACGTTCAAGTTCTGATGCGCGGCAATAAGACTGCAGTCACTAATGCTCGGTGGGGATGAGGGGTGAACGCAATACCCTGTAGGTCCCAGCACCGCGTCTGCGCAACGTTTTTTAGGCGACGCGCAACCGCTTGATGCGCTCTACGTCGCCTATTACCGCTCAACTGGCATCCCAGAGATCGACAGCGCGCTGCGCATTCATCCAGAACTCAGGTGAGTTGCCAAAAACGTGAGACAGGCGAATCGCCATTTCAGGACTCAGCGCTCTACGATCAAGAAGGAGCTCGTTGACCGACTGACGAGAAACCCCCGCGGCTTCTGCGAGCGTTTCCTATTTCAGGCGGGCGAACTGCTCGTCGGTCAGCGGAACCACCGACAACCGTCCCTGCCTGACCAGCGGCGACTCTGCGAAGGTAGCATCAGCCTTGATCTCGGCGAGCGGCACAGGTCGAGACAGTGGTCGAACCGCTTCAATTTCAATGACCGGCGGCTTTGAGTCTTTCACGCCCGGGTCCGGATATGCCGGCTTCGTCACGCGTGCGTGGCCGACGACCGCCTTCTCCTTGCCGGTGTGATAGATAAGCACGTCGTCGCCGCGTTTCATCGAGGCGATATGTTTGAGCGCAACGGGATTGTTCACGCCGTCCCACGTGGTGGTTTTCTCGCGGATCAGGTCGTCCCAAC
>JANLYJ010000467.1:0-4753 GCA_031365555.1 Gemmatimonadaceae bacterium
CACACTGCGCGCCAGAAGTCGGCCGGGCGATCGATTGAGAACTGATACAGCGCGGCGTAGTCGGGCAGGTCGAGGTCGTGTGCCGCTTCGAGCTCGCGGATGAAGGCGGTGATGCGCGCCCCGGCAATGCGCGCGGGCGAAGGAGTCCACAGAGGAAGCGACACGGGTGAATTATAGGGGACCTCACGGGTAGCGGAGGGCAGGTTCATCGAGCGTGCGGAGGGCACTGAGAGCGCGGCGGATACGGAGGCCGCAGTCGTGCCCATGCCTGGGCGTAACCTCCGCGCCCTCCGCGTAACCCCATCAGTCCATCGCCTCGAGCAGCGCTCCCTTTATGTAACCAGTCTCCGGAATCGTCAAAACCTCGGGATGATCCAGCGGCTGCCCCCGAAATTCCCGCAGCGCAACGCGACGACCACTATCTGCCGCAGCTGACTCGAGCATCTCCATGAACAACTGCTTCGTCATATGAAACGAACAGCTCGCAGTAAACAGAAATCCGCCGCGCGCGAGCAGTTTCATCGCGCGCATGTTCACATCCTTGTATCCCCTTATTCCTGACGCGAGCGCGGCGCGCGTTTTTGCAAATGCAGGCGGGTCAAGCACTATGGTGTCGAATCTGTCACCTGCTTTTTCCCGTTCCGTCAGCCAGTCGAAAGCATCTGCCTCCACAAATTCGATGTTGGTCAGCGAGTTCAGTCGCGCGTTCTGTCCTGCGCGATCCAGTGCGCGAGCAGATGAATCGATTGCAATGACATGCTCTGCATTCTTCGCCAGATGCAGCGCGAATGAGCCGTGGTAACTAAAGCAGTCGAGTGCGCGCCCCTTCGCGACGCTGCCGACGAGACGGCGGTTGTCGCGCTGGTCGAGGAATGCGCCGGTCTTTTGCCCTGTCCACGGTGCCGCGAGATATTTCACGCCATGTTCCGTTACTTCTACTTCCTTTGGAACATCGCCATGCAGCAGTGCTGTTTCCCGCGCGAGACCTTCGCGACTTCTTAGCGCCGCATCGTTTCGTGCGAGAATTCCTTCAGTTCCCGTCACATGCCTGAGTGCGTCTACAATCTCATTTCGAAACGCTTCAAGACCAGCGCTCATTAGCTGCACGACGAGCCACCGGTCGTATCTGTCGCACACAAGCGACGGCAGAGCATCCCCTTCACCATGGATCAGCCGAAAGGCAGTGCACTCCCGTTCCAGCCCCTTTCTGCGGGCCACCGCAGCACTGATTTTCGATAACCACCAGTCACCATCGATGCGCATTTGAGGGTCGCTCTCTATCAAACGCAGCGAGATCTCGGAGCGCGGGCTCCAGAGCGCCCACCCAAGGTCGCGGTTCCTGTTGTCGCGGACTCGCACCGCTCCAGCTTCGGTGCCGGGCCGCTCGGTTACATCGCTCCGGAATATCCATGGGTGGCCTGCCTGCCACCGCTTTGCCCCTTTTGCCGATACAACAGCGAATTCGCTCATTTTTCAATTTAATCGGCCGAATAGCCACCCCATCCGTACGCTTCTTGCCTTAGCAGACGTCATGAAGGATTTGAAAAACCTGGCTCCAGTAATAACCACAGCAGTTACGTCCGTGTCCGGCACCATGTACATGCGCGAGAGGAACCATAGAGTCGGCGCCGAAAGACTGGCTGCTGCGACCATGGAGACGCTGCTGAACGCAATCGATGCGAACGACGCCGTAACGGGTGCCCATGTGCGCCGGGTCGCGTGCTACGCGATATGTCTGGCCGAGGCAGCTGGACTCGATGATCGCGAAAAGCACAGCATCGAACGCGTGGCGCTGTTTCACGACATCGGAAAACTCGACGAGGCCTTGTTCGACATTTTCCACGAAACGTCCAAGCTCACTCCGCAGGAACGCCGGGCTGTGCGAAAGCATCCTGAGAAGGGCGCGGAAGTTCTCATTCCGATTTCGATTTTCTATCCTGATCTCGGCAAAGGTGTTATCGCTCACCATGAGCGTTGGGACGGACGCGGATACCCGAAACGCCTCAAGGGAGCCAAAATTCCGCTCACTGCGCGTATCGTCGCAATTGCCGACTCCTTTGACGCAATCACTCACCGTCGCCGGTACAGTCCGGGCAGAAGCTTCAAGGAAGCCAGTGAGGCAATTTTCGAGGGCAGGGAAAAGCAGTACGACCCAGCGCTGGTAGACTTGTTCATGACTCCTCCAGTCCAGGAAGAGTTCCATAGAATCATGCGCGAGTCATTCAAGCCTGGACGAAAAAAGAAGGGACGTCGCCTGGGTGCGGATAGCTCCGCCCCGGATCTTACATTCCGATGGCGCGAGCGAGGGAAGTCGAAGAGCTTTTCACGTCAGGCGCGGAAAAAATCGCGCTGACAACTGCGACGCCGGAAGCTCCGGCGTCGATGACCGACATCGCATTCTCGGCTGTAATTCCACCGATGCCGACGCAGGGAATTGAAAGTTTTTCTGCGAGCCTGCGAAATCCATCGGTCCCAATGGCTCGTCCTGCATCGGCTTTCGTTGACGTTGTGAATACGGGACCGATTCCGGCATAGTCAGCTCCAGCAGCCGCAGCGAGCTCCGCGTCGGAGCCAACTGAACAGCCGATAATAAAACCTTCCGGAGCGACTTTCCTCACAGCGGCAACGGGGACGTCGTCAGCGCCGAGATGACATCCTGCGGCGCCGATGGCAATTGCAACGTCAGCACGATCGTTGATCATGAGTGGAACCGTGAGCACCAGCATCATCGCGCTGGCGACTTCAGCCAGCTCTCTGGGCGAAACGTCCTTGAGTCTCAGCTGAATCATTGTCGCACCGCCCTGTGCGGCTTCTGAAGCGCGCCTTACAAGGTCAGACTGATTTCCATTCAAGGCGTCGGTAATCGCGATCAGCTTCACCATGCCGCGATTGAACATGGCTGTTATTTTCGGAGAACTGGGGTCTTTGCAGCAGACTGCGACTGTTTTTTTGCCTTCTCGTGTTCGGCCAGCGTGGTGCGAAATTCGTGGTGGCCGTCGGGGAATGCAACGAAATACAGATACTCCACTTTTGCAGGGAAGAGTGCGGCCACGATGCTTGGGCCGCCCGGTGAAGCAATTGGTCCCGGCGGAAGTCCAGCGTACTTGTAAGTGTTATAGGGCGACTCCACTGAGAGGTCGCGATACAACACGCGCGCGGTGTGAGCAGGCAGCGCGTATTGAACGGTTGGATCTGCCTGCAGCAGCATCTGCTTTTTCAGGCGGTTGTGATACACTGCGGAAATGACAGCCCGTTCCTCTGGAAGGCGTGCTTCTTTTTCGATGATCGAAGCAAGCGTCATTATGTCGTTCCGGTTCATGGCGAGCTCCGTGAGGCGCTCGTCCCACGCGGGTTTCCACTCGCGTTCAAAACGCTGCACCATTTCCGTCACAGCATCACGCGCTTTCGTCCCGTCGGGAAAGGCGTAGGTGTCCGGAAACATATAGCCTTCGAGAGTGCGCGTCGGGATGTCGAGGCGTGCACGCAGTGCCGTGTCGCGTACGGCAGCGTTGATTGAGTCCACGGAAAGGTCGAGCCTTTTTGCAAGCAGTGGAATGATCTGCCTCAGCTCGAATCCTTCGGGGATCGTCACACTGTTGACGACACCAAGTCCGCCATTGAGCGCGGTCAGCACTTCACTCCACGCGGTGCCTTTTTTTAGAAGGTACGTGCCAGGCTTGATGTTCCGATCTTCCCGGCTGAAGCGCGCCATCAGCCTGAAACCCATCGGCCACTTTACAATTTGTGCTTTCGCAAGTGAATCAGTGGCTTCACTGAAGCTGGCGCCACGCGGAATGATTACACGCATCGGCGCACCGTGCGGCCCGCCGCACGCACTGACGAGGAGCGCAGCGAAAAGAGCGGGGAGGCGGAGTTTACTTGTGTGTATCGAGCGCATTCTGGAGGAGTACCGTTGCCGCGAGTGAATCGACGTCGCCTTTTCTTCCGCGCGTCGATTCGTCCATTTCTCTGATTGCACGAAGGGCGGTGGCGGTGCTGAACCGTTCATCGATGAAAATGACTTCCATCCCTGTACGCTTTCCGAGCTCGGCACCAAAAGCGCGTACCTCTGCTGTCCACTCCGTTTCTTCTCCCTCTCCATTGAGCGGAAGCCCAACCACGAAGCCTCTCGCCTCGAGCTCTTTCGCACGATCGATGACTTTCGCGTAGGGTGGACGCTTACCCGCCCGGCGCTGAATGAATCCGATTGGGCCGGCAATCATGCCCAGAGGGTCGGCAATGGCGAGACCGACACGTCGCTCGCCGTAGTCGATGCCCATGAAACGCGCGAGAGCTTCGTTCATCCGCCCTGCGCCATCTGCTGAAAAAATTCCTTGTTGTTCTTCGACTTCTGCATTTGCCTCAAAAGAAAATCAATTGCTTCGGCTTCCGGCATGTCCGCTAGAAAATTTCGGAGCAGGAAGACGCGATTTATTTCTGCCTGACTCAGGAGCAGCTCCTCCTTCCGTGTTCCAGATCGTCCGATGTCGATGGCGGGATACACTCGGCGGTCGGCAATCTTCCGGTCGAGAACCAGCTCCATGTTACCGGTTCCCTTGAACTCCTCGAAGATGACTTCGTCCATTCGGGATCCGGTCTCAGTGAGCGCGGTGGCGACGATTGTCAGCGATCCTCCGCCTTCGATGTTCCGGGCCATTCCAAAAAAACGCTTCGGCTTGTGCAAACCTGCGGCGTCAACACCCCCTGACAGGATCTTTCCAGACGTGGGTGCGATTGCGTTGTGTGCTCGTGC
>JANLYJ010000469.1:0-5277 GCA_031365555.1 Gemmatimonadaceae bacterium
GCCAATCCAAGTCCACGGGTGGGCATCTCCGATAGCGTGAGCGCAGCCATCATTGCCGTCTCGCGCATCTCTTCCGCGCCGACGACCTGGAACACCATTCCGAAGTCGGCAGCCATCGAGGCCGATATTCTGGACCCAAGCATCATCATCGCCGATGCACGCCCGAAGCCTGCGATTCGCGGAAGAAAAAAAGTCCCGCCGCTGTCGGGAATCAATCCAATTTTGGAAAAGGATTGAATGAATGACGCCTCGGTGGATGCATAAACCACATCGCAGGCAAGCGCGACGTTCGCTCCGGCCCCGGCAGCGACACCATTCACAGCACACACGACGGGCTTCTCGATCTTGCGAATTGCGCGAATCACGGGATTGAAGCTCTCGCGAACTATCTCACCAAGATCGAGCTCCTCACCGGGGTTCTTCGATGCGTCGCAAGATCCTGGCCAGCAGAGAATGCTCGTCCTGCACCGGTCAGGAAAAGGGCGCGAACTCCCCGATCATCAGCAGCAGCTTGAATGGCAGTGCGCAGCTCGACTGCCATCTTGCGGTTGAAGCTATTGAGGACGTCCGGGCGGTTGAGCGTGATTACCGATACGGCGCCTTCCCGCTCGATTTTTATATGTTCCGGAGTCATAGGCCGCAATTTATCGCACCCCCTCGGCGTTAACTAGATTTCAGTCATGGCACAGGCATTCATTGTTGATGGCATCCGGTCGCCGATGGGCAGCCTCGGCGGCTCGCTTGCCCATGTCAGACCCGACGACCTCGCGGCGCACGTCATCCGCGAGCTTATCGCCCGAAATCCAAAGATCGACACATCCAGAATCGACGATGTCATTCTCGGATGCGCCAATCAGGCTGGGGAAGACAACAGAAACGTTGCCCGAATGGCCCTGCTCCTGGCCGGGCTTCCTGAATCTGTCCCTGGTGAAACAGTGAATCGCCTGTGCGCATCGGGCATGTCAGCGGCAGCCGCCGCGGCGCGATCGATTCGCTCAGGTGAAGGCAATGTGTTCGTGGCCGGTGGAGTCGAGAACATGACGCGCGCACCCTTCGTCATGGGAAAGGCAACCCAGGCTTTCGCGCGCAGCATAGAAGTTTTCGATACCAGTCTCGGCTGGCGATTCATCAACCCAAAGCTGAAGGAGCAGTATGGAACCGACAGCATGGGTGAGACAGCTGAAAATGTCGCGGAGCGTTACGGTGTTTCACGGCAGGACCAGGATACGTACGCTCTGCGCTCACAGCAAAAAGCCGCTGCTGCTCGCGACTCCGGACGCTTCGACGTTGAGATAGCGCCGGTACCTCTCCCAGCGGCGAAGGGAAAAGCTGCTCCTTCGCCCTTCGCGCGCGACGAATTCATCCGCAGTGACTCATCAGCTGATGGATTGGCCAAGCTCAAGCCCGCGTTCAGGCAGGACGGCAAGGGATCGGTGACCGCCGGCAATTCTTCAGGACTCAACGATGGCGCTGCCGCGCTTTTTGTTCTGTCTGACAGTGCAGTGAATGAATTCGGCGTAAAACCGCTCACCCGCATCGTTTCTACAGCTGCGGCCGGTGTCGAACCGCGGATGATGGGAATTGGGCCGGTTCCCGCCACTCAGAAAGCATTGAGACTTGCAGGGATCACTCTCGACCAGGTCGATCTAATCGAGTTCAATGAGGCGTTTGCCGCGCAGGTTCTTGCGAGCCTTCGCCAGCTCGGCATCAAAGATGACGATCCACGTGTCAATCCGAATGGCGGAGCGATAGCACTGGGTCATCCCCTCGGCATGTCCGGTGCGAGACTTCTACTGACGGCGTCACGGGAGCTGCAGAAGACCGGAAAGCGTTACGCGCTCTGCACAATGTGTGTTGGTGTAGGCCAGGGCATGGCAACCATCCTCGAGCGCGTTCAGTAATGACGTTGCCGGCGGGAAATATTTTTGAGTTTGAAGGATACCGGCCGGTAATTCATGAAAGCGCTTTCGTTCATCCAAACGCGACCGTGACCGGCAATGTCATCATTGGGCGGGACGTGTACGTCGGCCCCGGCGCTGCAATCAGGGGCGACTGGGGCGGGATTATCATCGAGGATGGCTGCAACGTTCAGGAGAACTGCACCATCCACATGTTCCCAGGTGTGACTGTTGTACTCGAAGCCGGTGCGCACATCGGACATGGCGCCGTAGTGCACGGCGCCCGCATTGGGCGGAACAGCCTGATTGGAATGAACGCTGTCATCATGGACAACGTGACTGTCGGTGAGGAATGCATTGTGGGCGCGCTATGTTTTGTGCCCACAGAGATGGAAATTCCCCGGCGTAAAGTCGTCGTGGGCAATCCCGCCAGGATCGTGAAGGACGTAAGCGATGAGATGATCGCGTGGAAAACAGAAGGAACGAAGTTGTACCAAAAGCTGCCTGGAGTTCTGCGACGCACCCTCAAAGTATGTGAGCCTCTGCGCGAAGTTCCTGCAGATCGACCTTCACAAACCGATTCATACAAAACCTGGCGCGAGACCAACTCGCGTGCGCACGGAGAATAGCGTGAACAAGCTTCGCAGTTATGCAATGGGAGAGTGGGTGGAGGGCTCGGGAAAACCCGCCGAGCTGTTCCACGCGGTGACAGGTGAGAAAGTGGCTGAAGCGACCAGCGAAGGTCTCGACTTCGGCGGCATGCTGGAGTACGGCCGAACTCGCGGCGGTCCAGCCATGCGAAAGCTCACCTTCCATGAGCGCGCTGCTCTGCTGAAGCAGATGGCGAAATACCTGATGGAGCGAAAGGAGGAGTTTTATGCGGCATCAGTCGCGAGCGGCGCAACGAAGGCCGATTGCTGGATCGACATCGATGGCGGAATCGGAACTTTCTATGCCTACTCGAGCAAGGGTCGCCGCGAGTTTCCGAATGAACGCTTCTATATGGAAGGCGCAGTAGAGGGTCTGTCGAAGGACGGAAGTTTCGTAGCTCGCCACATCTGCGTTCCCATGGAAGGGACAGCGGTCCACATCAACGCGTTCAACTTTCCGTGCTGGGGAATGCTTGAGAAACTGGCGCCGACTTTTCTCGCAGGAATGCCGGCGATCATCAAGCCCGCGACCGTAACATCGTACATCACTGAAAGCGTCGTTCGGGCAATGATCGAATCGAAGATCCTTCCAGAAGGCGCGCTGCAGCTTATTGTCGGCGGTGTTGGCGATCTGTTCGATCACCTGAACTGCCAGGACGTGGTCACGTTCACCGGCTCTGCATCCACCGCCCTCAAGCTCAAGTCAAACCAGACAATTCTGGAGAACTCGATCCGGTTCAACGTAGAAGCTGACTCGCTCAATTTCTCGATGCTTGGTCCGGAATCGGCTCCGGGCAGTGAGGAGTTCGACATTTTCATCAAGGAAGTTGCGCGCGAAATGACCGCGAAGGCGGGCCAGAAGTGCACAGCCATTCGCCGGACGCTCGTTCCCGAAGCAATGGTGCAGGATGTCATCACTGCTTTGCAGAAACGACTGCAAAGCGTGAAGATCGGCGACCCTTCGGTCGACGGAGTTCGCATGGGCCCTCTCGCTGCGAAGGCGCAGGTCTCGGAAGTACAGCGCAGCGTCGATTCCCTGCTCCATGCTACTGAACGCGTGTACGGGGGGCCAGACGGCTTCGACGTTGTCGGTGCTGACAAGAATCGCGGAGCGTTTTTTCCTACGACGCTGCTTTACTGCGATGATCCGCACGGGAAGCGGGAACCACATAAAGTCGAGGCATTCGGTCCGGTCAACACGATACTTCCGTACAAATCAGTCGAGGAGGCAATTGCGCTCGCCAAGCTTGGCCGAGGCAGTCTCGTTGGTTCGCTAATTACATCTGACGATGACGTGGCGCGCGATGTGGTGCTCGGCGTCGCACCCTTTCACGGAAGGCTGATGGTTCTCAACCGCCATAGTGCAAAGGCTTCGACCGGTCACGGATCGCCGCTCCCGCAGCTGGTGCATGGCGGGCCCGGCCGGGCCGGCGGCGGAGAGGAAATGGGCGGCGTACGCGGAGCATTGCACTACATGCAGCGCACCGCCGTTCAGGCATCGCCGACAACGTTGACACGTGTATCGAGCGAATGGGTGAAAGGCTCTACGGAGAAAACCGACTCGGTGCATCCGTTCCGAAAGAGTTTTGACGAGCTGCAGATTGGCGAGACTCTGAACACCGCTGCGCGAACTGTAACCGAGAAGGATATATCGGACTTCGCGGGAATCAGCGGAGATTACTTCTATGCGCACATGGATGAAGCTGCAGCGAAAGCGTCACCCATTTTCGGAGCGCGCGTCGCACACGGTTACTTCGTGATTTCTGCGGCAGCGGGATTGTTCGTTGATCCTGCCCCAGGACCGGTGCTCGCCAACTATGGACTGGAAGGACTTCGTTTCTTGAAACCGGTTTACATCGGCGACAGCATCAAGGTTCGGCTAACCTGCAAACAGAAAACTGCCAAGGATACGCCCGAAGGCGGAGAACCGCAGGGAGTTGTCGCTTGGGACGTCGAGGTTACTAACCAGGCGGATGAACCTGTAGCCGTGTATACCATTCTCACGCTGGTTAGGCGTGCAGGGTCAAGCGCACCAATGAGTCCCGATGCTCCGCCGCCGGCCGTACCGCGCGATGAAAATATTGCTAATAAGAATGCGCAGAACATCGCACATACCGTCGGTGGCGGGTCACCAACAGCTTAACAGCCACTTAAGAACGACCAAGCTAGGAGCACGAAGCAGCAAGCTTGGAGCTTGGAGCATGCTCCAAGCCTATCGCTGCCAGCTAGCTGCTCCCAGCTTGGTAGTTCTTAAGTGGTAGTTGCCGTAATCTGGTCCAGCATCGCCCGAATCCTGGGAAACATCTCCCGGATCTGCTCCAACGAGACAGCCCCCACCGAGAGACGAAACCAGCCCGTATCCTCAGCCAGCCCGAACGCCTGAAACTGAACGATCGCAACTCCGGTGCGCTCAAGCAGAACAGAGCGTATCTCCTCGTTTGTGTTGAGGATTTTTCCGTCGATCGATTTGCCCCTGATCGCCAGCTGAAGCGACACGTAAATCGCGCCCTCGGGATTGATGCAATCCACCGGGTAGCCATCTGCCTTCATGCTCGCGAAACCGTCATACACAGTCTGCAGCCGCTCGGCGAGCTTGTCGTCCATCGCTTTTCGGAACTGCTCGATTCCCTTCTCATTGCGCAGCCACTTGGCGACGCCAGCTTGTTCGGCATGCGGTGCCCACGCTCCCATGTGCGCGAGCAGCTCGCCCATTTTTGACACAACTGCAG
>JANLYJ010000475.1:0-3838 GCA_031365555.1 Gemmatimonadaceae bacterium
TGAGGAAGTTGTAGTTGGACAGCTCGCCGGTTACGCGAAAACAGTCGAGCGTTCCGTAACCAGCACCCAGGCGTGCGGCATTCATTGCATTTTCGATCAGCTCCGCACGCAGCGTGATCAGTGAATCAGCTGGAGAAAACGAACCTGGAAAGAGCGTCACATGTTGGTACGCTTCCGTCTGGTACAGCCGGCGCTGGGCGTTCAGCAGATCGTCTTCGCGATAAAGCTTCCCCGAGTCGAGGCCGAGCAGGCGCTTCACCACAGGGTCGGAAATCTGCCGTGTGTTGCCCTCGAAGGGCGTTACCGCAATTTCGATCGAACCCACGCGCGTGAGAGGGCCGGGGTGCACGACCACGGTGTCCCATGCGAGGTATCGCGCGGCATCCACATGCGGTCTCGGCGAATCGATCTGGGCCTGCGGATACCCGGAGTTTCGAAGACGGCGCAAAATGCTGTCGCGCGCAGCTGCTGTCATGAAACGATCGAACCTGTTACCGGCCTGAACTGGAAGACCCCGTGTGACCGCCGCTGCATTTTGAACGCGGTCCAGCCCAGTCACCACCAGTTCCGCGAGCGTGATGGGCTTGCCTTCATGAATCCTGAAACGGACTTCGACGGCATTCTTGCTAAGCGCATTGACCATCGTATCTACAACGACGTCGGGAAATCCTCTGCGGCGATAGAAAACAACCAGCCTAATGCGGTCGTTTGGAAGTTCGGTCCGATCGAGACAGTATTTGACCGCTGTCGGAAGCCGGAGAAAACGACGTGCCCAGCCGGACGGCGTCGTCACAATTGCGCTTGCGAGCTCCGCATCTGTAAAAGCGGTATTGCCATCGAACGCCAAACGCCGTACTTCCACGTCACGGGGATCGCAGCGGAGATCCTGGGCGGGAAGCGTACGGGTGACAATTAAAGTTGAGACTGCACAACCGACTACCAGGAATGACTTCGAGAACCTGTTCATCTACCCCGTATCGGGCGGTGCGATGGCGGTGCCGGAACATCATTCTTGTCGGCTAACGAGGTGGTTCGGGAGTTCAACTCCCGGTCCTGACTGCCTTTGGTCTGGGCGGGCGCAGTGCGCGGGTCACGATTTGGCTCGGGGGGGCGACTCAGTTTTCGGAGTTTACCCTCCGGAACCAGTGGGGTTCTCTGGATTAAGAGTTGCACAACGTAAAAACCCGCGAGGCCGGCTGCTAATCCGGCCCCGATTGCGGGCAGTAAATCGCTGGGTTTCAGCTTCCTTCGGTATGTGTACTCAGCGCTCATGTTTGACGCGTGTTTTTGAGATTCATAAGTTCTTCTTATTACACCCTTTATGTCAACAAAAACCCACTCGACAATGCGACGTATTGCACTCCTTCTGATCCCCGCTTTTGTCGCCTGCAGGGGCGCCGAATCGGGTACGTCCCGGGCAACCCTCATTGACTCCCGCGATACATACGACCCACGCTCTTTGGACCCGGCGCTCTCTACCGATGTTCCAACTGGTCGAGCTGTCGGATATGTCTTCGACGGACTGGTTCGATTCTCCCCTGATGCGCAGATAGTGCCAGCGCTCGCGAAGTCGTGGGACGTATCCAATGCAGGCCGCACCTACACCTTCCATCTTCGCCCCGGCGTGAAGTTCCATGATGGGACACCATTCGTTGCGCGCCATGTGCTCAACAGCTGGAAGCGGGTTCTCGATCCCAAGACCAAAGGCGGTCGCGGCTGGCCACTCTACCCGATCGCCGGCGCCAAGAACTTCGCCGATGGAAAGGGTGACATTACAGGCATCACGATCGTTGACGATACTACTATAGTAGTCAATCTGGACGAGCCATTCGCAATCTTTCCGAAACTGCTCGCGATGCCTGTCGCTGCAATTGTTCCCGACAATCCGCCCGCAAATTTTGGCGAGCATCCAATTGGCACAGGTCCATGGAAGTTCGTGGAATGGAAGCATGACGATTACCTGAAGTTCGCAAAGAACCCGACCTATTTCGGCGGCGCACCAAAATCCGATTCACTAATGGCCCGCATTGTTCCGGAGCCCAGCACCGCTGTTGCGGAATTCGAGTCGGGCAACGTTGACGTGCTTTATATCCCGGAATCGGAAACCAGAAACTGGGAACAGACCGACGACAGGAAGGGCATGCTCATGACGGCTCCTGCTCTCCGGCTCTGGTACGTTGCGATCAACACCACGCGCGGTCCGCTCAAGGATGTTCGCGTCCGGCAGGCTCTCAACTACGCGACCAATTCGAAATCAATTCTCGACCAGCTGATTAGCGGACGCGGAAATGTTGCAGCCGGTGTCATCCCGCCTACGCTCGATGGAGCGGATGCAACACGGCAGCCGTACGCATACAATCCGGCCAAGGCAAAGCAGCTGCTCGCCGCAGCCGGTTACCCTAACGGAATCGATCTCGAGATCTGGTGCTCACAAACGGCGCCCTTCCCGCGCGTTGCGCAGACCATCCAGGCCAACCTTGCCCAGGCAGGGATTCGCGTGAAGATCGTGCAGCGCGACGCGTCCTCGATGCGCGAAGCAGCACGTGGTGGAAATACTGACCTCGCACTCAAGGACTGGTTCGCCGACTACCCGGACGCCGAGAACTTTTTGTACCCGCTGCTCCACAGCAGCAACAAGGGACCGGGCGGAAATGTTTCGTTCTATTCGAATGCAAACTTCGACAAGCTCGTAACGCAGGCGCGGGCAGAACTGGATGACGCGAAGCGCGCCGAGCTTTACAAGCAGGCCGATGCGATCGCATTCAACGAAGCGCCAATGATCTACCTGTTCTTCTACAAAGAGCTGTACGCAGTTCAGCCGTGGATCACTGGTTTCCAGATTCCTGTAGTGTTCACGGGTCAGAACTGGTCAGGCGTTCAGATCAACAAGCAGTAAGTGCTCGCCTTCATAGTACGCCGTCTCGCGCTCTCGATACCGACGCTGTTCGGCGTACTCGTTATTGTATTTCTCCTGCTCTATGTAGCGCCCGGTGATCCCGTGCAGGACATGGTTGGGGAGCGCGCTGATGCGGAGACGATCGCACGGCTCCGCAAAGAGCTTCACCTCGATGATCCGCTGCACACGCAGTTCATCAAGTACACCGGAGGGATTCTTCGCGGGAACCTGGGCAATTCGTACATCACCAACCGCCCGATTCTGTCTGACATCAGCGAGCGTTTCCCCAAGACGCTAATGCTCGCAGGCGCGGCAATGCTCATCGCATCGGTGCTCGGAATTACGATCGGCGTACTCAGCGCCCGCAATCAGGGCGGCTGGTTCGACAGACTCGGACTCGGCGTCGCCTATCTCGGAATTTCATTCCCGGTTTACTGGGTGGGCCTGATCCTGATTCTCATTTTCGCGATTCAGCTGCGCTGGCTCCCGCCATCCGGGTACGGCGGAATCAAATACATCATCCTCCCAGCCTTCGCTCTAGGCTCCCGCTCGATCGCTTTCCTCGCGCGCGTGACCAGGTCGGCAATGCTGGACGTGCTCGGCGGAGACTTCGTACGTACCGCGCGCGCGAAAGGTTTGCGCGAGCGCTCAGTCGTAGTCCGGCATGCGCTGCGGAATGCATTGATTCCAATCATCACCGTGCTTGGACTCGACTTCGGTTACTACCTGACAGGAAGCATTCTCACTGAAACGATTTTCAGCTGGCCGGGGATTGGGCGGTACGTTGTAAACGCAATCTCACGTCGGGATTTGCCAGCGATTCAGGGGTCGGTCCTTTTCCTGAGCGTCGTGTTTGTGCTCGTGAACCTCATTACGGATCTTGCGTACGCCAAGGCCGATCCACGCGTAGCGTACGGAAACAAATCGTAACTACTCTGCCGC
>JANLYJ010000519.1:0-3166 GCA_031365555.1 Gemmatimonadaceae bacterium
GAATGCTGCGCCCGTGCCAAGCGCGATGAGCGTATTCATGTCTGCTGCGTGGTGGCGGAAGGCAAGCCAGGCCCGGGTATAAAAGTGACCTCCAGCCCAGAGCATGACACCTATGGTTACAATCATTAGGCCGAACGAGAGGACTGGCACCGGTACCGAATAAAGCCACGGGATTCCCCTTTCGAGCACCGGTGTGAGCGAATACATCACCCATCGCATAAACGGATCTGCGCCCGCCCCGCCCAGCGCATGTGCGCTGGCTCGCATCAGCGGCATCGACGCAACCATCGCAACTGCACCTGCGATTCCGCTGATAATTGCCTTCCGTTTGAGCGTCTCGAACTCGGCAAGCTGCTCGCCGTCGCGCATTTCCTGGTCTTTGAAAGCATCCTCACGGGCGCTCGGCAAATTCGCTCCATATCCAGTCGCACGAATTGTCTCCACGAGCGAGTCGGTGCGCGTAGTCGCGGGATCGAACGTTACCGTTGCATTGCCCATCATAAGATTGACAGAGGCATCCACTACACCGGGCGCCTGCTTGAGCGTGCGCTGCACGCGCGATTCACACGCAGCGCAGGTCATCCCCGTTACAGGAATGACAACCTTTTCACTGAGTGCAGTCTTCGCGGCTACTGTCATTCGGCCACCATGGTTCCGCGCAGCATGGACATGCCGCAGGTGAATTCATACTTGCCCGGTTTCGGCGCGCTGATCTCTACAACCGTCTCCTGAAAAGCCGGCAGAAACTTTCGGACACCGAAGTCGGGGAAAACAATTTCCTCCGAACAGCTCGACGTTTCCTGGCGATCAAAGCGAAGGCGCACCGGCTGGCCTGCTTTGACACGGACAACCGAAGGATCATATCCGCCGCGAACTGTTATCCTGAT
Source organism: Gemmatimonadaceae bacterium (assembly GCA_031365555.1). GTDB lineage: Bacteria > Gemmatimonadota > Gemmatimonadetes > Gemmatimonadales > Gemmatimonadaceae > UBA4720. The sequence goes on from JANLYJ010000519.1 coordinate 888, forward strand.
TTCCTGCGGGCCTGACCCCGCGCCCGCCGCGACGCCCGTTCGGCCCTCGGCAAAAAAGAAATACCAGATAACCCAGGCAATTGCAGCAGCGCCCGTAACGATCACCAGCAAGTCCACGGAATTCATTTAATACCCCCTGTGGGTATAAGCTACATACCCCCTACCCCTATGTCAACTGCCTCTGTAAAGATCTGATTTGTCGCTGGCGCCAGAGTGAATAGACGGCTGGCAAAACCAGCAAAGTCAAAATCGTGGACGTAATCATCCCGCCCACCATGGGCGCGGCGATTCGCTTCATGACGTCGGCGCCGGTGCCCTGACTCCACAAAATCGGAATCAGGCCGGCCATGATTGCTGAAACTGTCATGATCTTCGGCCTCACGCGTTCGACTGCTCCGAACTCGACTGCAGCATCCACGTCAGCCTGACTGTTCAGGTCTCCGGCGGTCTGTCGCGCACGGTAGGCATGATCCAGATAAATGAGCATGATGACACCAGTCTCAGCAGCAACACCCGCCAACGCAATAAATCCGATGGCCACCGCGACGCTCATGTTGTAGTCGAGCAGCCAAACCAGCCACACTCCGCCTACCAATGCGAACGGGAGCGAAAGCATTACCATCGCGCTCTCGGCCAAGCTCCTGAAATTGAAGTAGAGCAAGCCAAATATGATTAGCAGCGTAATTGGGACGACGTACCGCAGCCGCGCCGTCGCGCGCTCCATAGACTCGAACTGCCCCGACCAGAGCAGCCGATACCCGGTCGGAAGTCGAAGTTTTCGCTCGAGTAAACCTCTAGCATCCTTCACGTAACTGCCTACGTCGCGATTCAGCACGTCCACGTACACGATGTTGTTCAGATAAGCGTCTTCGCTTTTTATAAGCGTGGACCCTTTTACAATCTTTACTGTTGCGAGCTGGGCAAGTGAAACCTGGGCTCCTGAGGGCGTGGAAACTATTATGTCCCTGATCTTTTCCGGGTCGTCTCTCAGCTCTCGCGGGTATCGCACAAGAATCGAGTAGCGCTCACGTCCCTGAATGACTTCGCCAACGTTCATCCCACCGGCGGCCGTTGAGATTGCCATTTGCACATCGCCGGTGGTCATTCCGAATCTCGCCGCTGCGGAGGGGTCGAGCGTAATATCCAGATACTTTCCCCCGACAGCCCGCTCGGAGAACACTGTATTCGTGCCTCTCACTTCCGGCAGAATTCCTTCTATCTGCTTGCCGATCGCATCGAGCGTGTCGAGGTTCGGGCCGAATATCTTGATGCCTACCGGCGTCTTTATTCCTGTCGCAAGCATGTCGAGCCGATTCTTGATTGGCATCGACCACATGTTGCCAACGCCGGGAGTACGTACCGTGTTATTGGCTTCAGCCACGATTGAATCGTAGCTAACTCCCGGTCGCCATTCTTTTTTGTCCTTGAGAATAGCAATCGTCTCGATCATGGACATCGGGGCCATATCCGTTGCGGTTTCAGCACGACCGATTTTTCCAAGCACCATCTTGACTTCCGGAATTTTTGCCAGTGCCGCGTCACGCTGCTGAATAATCGTCTTTGCCTGAGCACTTCCCACTCCTGGAAAAAGCGAAGGCATGTCCATGATGCTGCCTTCATTCAATGGAGGCATGAACTCGCTGCCTATAGCCGACCATGGGAGAATGGTCACTGCGAAAGCTGCCGCCGCGATGCCGATGGTGGGCCAACGGTTTCTCAGGACCAGTTCGATCATGGGTCGGTAAACCCGAATCAAAAATCGATTCACCGGATTTGCTGCCTCGGGCTTGAGCTTACCCCTGATGAACAGGCCCATCATGACGGGCACCAGCGTAATAGAGAGAATCGAGGCGGCTGCCATTGACAGCGTCTTGGTCCAGGCGAGTGGCCTGAATAACCTTCCCTCCTGTGCTTCAAGAGCAAAAACCGGAATGAACGACACGGTGATTATGAGCAGCGAGATAAAAAGCGCCGGCCCCACTTCCTTCGTGGCGTCCGCCACCAACTCCCACTGTGTACGAGGCCTTGTTCCAGTTCGCTCCGCTTCGGCCTCGTTTCTCTCTTTGTGCTTGTGAAGATTTTCAACCATGACGATCGCAGCATCGATCATTGCACCGATTGCGATCGCGATTCCACCAAGCGACATGATGTTGGCGTTCAGCCCGAGCACCCTCATCGCGAGAAATGCCATGAGGATTCCGATCGGCAGCGTAAGTATCGCGACCAGTGCGCTCGCGCCGTGTAAAAGAAAAAGCAGGGCGACGATGGCAACTATGATC
>JANLYJ010000016.1:0-2284 GCA_031365555.1 Gemmatimonadaceae bacterium
GCCAGGCATAAGAGTCGGTTAGCTAAGTAGTAGGATCTGGATCGAATAAAGGGCGCCTTAATAGGGCGCCCTTTTGTTTTGACTACGCGGGGAGCGCTGGGTTTACGCGGGGGGCGCGGGGAACTAGACCGGATGTACACCAGTTGTTACACCCCAAAAAACCAAACACGAATGGTTCAGAGTCGTTCCCCGCGCACCCCGCGTAATCTCCGCGCGCTCCGCGCAGCAACTAAAGAGTTGCCAGCTCCGATCCACATTTCTCGCAGTACCACTCAGTCGGGAAGTTCATCGCCGAGCACTCCTGGCACTTGAGCGTCTTTTCCGATTCCGGCCTGACAGGAGCCGTCTTGCTTTTGGCCTGCACGGCTGCATTCTCCTGGGCCTGGCTCTTATCAGACTCGCTCCAGTTCGGAAATTTCACCGGCTCGCTTTTGTCGCCAGAATCGGATTCCGCCTGCGCGGCCGCCCTATCGGCTGCCAACGGAGCGGGAGTATTCTGGCGGACCTCTTCCAGCGGCACCGGTGGCTCGACTGGCGGCGCTGAAATGGCAGCCGCTTCAGCATAAGTGTTGGGACGCCGGCTTTCCTGGCCGATCGATGCTGCAGGTGAAGATGCGGGCACATCACGCGGCTGCAACAAATTCGCGACGGGCGTGCGACCCTGTGTCAGCTCCAGAATCCCGGACAGCTCGCCGAGCTGAGATTCAATTCCGCTTCTCTCCTGCGCAAACTTCTTCAGCTCCGACTCGGCTTCGCGACTCATCTCGCTCCACTTGTCAGCCGAATATTCTCCTACAGCCGCTCTCAGCTCCGCTTCCTGCTGCGCCTCGCGCCTGGTGTTCTCGCGCTCGGTCACTTCGGCGAGCTGGGTTCCAAGCTCGGTCATCGAAGACTGAAGATCCTCGGTGTGAGACTGAAGTTTGTCGAGGACGCTATCCAGTCGCGACTGATAGTCCTGATGAACGCGGGCATACACCTGCTCGGGCGTATCGGCCCGCTTATTGGCGAGCGCTGCGAGCCACTGTTCATACTGCTGGCGCTCGGCGAGCAGACCGCGCAGCAGCTCCAGTATTTTATTCCGCTTTGACATTCAGCTTCCCCTCGCGGCCAGATTGCCGCGTCTGGATTCGGAAAGTTTAAAGACGACTGACCCGCCTACGATCGTGCACACCGCCCTGCCCTTCAGCTTCATTCCAGCGTACGGAGTGTTGCGTCCCTTGGAGAGAAATGCAGCGGGATCAACCGTCCATTCCATGTTCGGATCAACAATCGTGATGTCCGCCGCCGTGCCCTTTTGCAATGATCCGCCGGGCAGATTGAACAAGCGCGCGGGCGTGCAGGACATGCGATCGACGAGCGTACTGTATGTGATGTGTCCTGGTTGTACAAGACTGTGAATTGAAACTGCGAGCGCGGTCTCGAGCCCGACGATTCCATTCGGAGCATCGGCAAACTCGCGTTCCTTCTCGTCGTAGTGATGTGGAGCGTGATCGGTTGCAATGAGGTCGATAGTTCCATCCTTCACTGCCTCCCGCAATGCTTCAACATCCTCCTGCGTGCGCAGCGGAGGATTCATCTTCGCATTCGTATTGTAGGAGCCGACAGCCTCTTCAGTGAGCGAGATGTGGTGCGGACAGACTTCGGCGGTGACTGTTATCCCGCGGTCTTTGCCCCAGCGAATCAACTCGACGGATCCCTTCGTGCTCATGTGAGCCAGATGCACGCGCCCACCAGTCCGGCGTGCGAGCAGGATGTCACGAATGGCCATGATCTCTTCTGCTTCAGACGGTATTCCCTTGAGTCCAAGCTTCGCACTGAGAAGACCTTCATTCATCGCTCCACCCGCAGCGAGTGTCGGCTCCTCGCAGTGATCGATCACCGGTATTCCGAATGCGCGCGAATATTCGAGGGCTGTGCGCATTAATTGAGCGCTCACAACCGGCTTTCCATCATCACTGACAGCCACCGCGCCTGCACCGACCATCTCACCGAATTCCGCGAGCGCTTTCCCCTGCTGGCCGAGCGATATCGCACCAATCGGGAATACTCGCGCGGCATTCACACGTTGCGCCTGGCGAATGATGAAACCCACTGCCGCCTGATTGTCGGTGACGGGATCTGTATTTGGCATCGCGCACACTGCGGTGAATCCACCGGCAGCCGCAGCACGTGCGCCTGTCGCGATCGTTTCAACGTCCTCACGCCCTGGCTCGCGCAGGTGACAGTGAACGTCGATGAGTCCCGGACTGATGATCATTCCCTTGCAGTCAATTACTTCGACACC
>JANLYJ010000024.1:0-4333 GCA_031365555.1 Gemmatimonadaceae bacterium
CGAGCGCCGAGCGCATGAGCTGCGCGCTCACGACCGGCCGGCCGTCGTCGCTCACCGCCACGGCGCCGGCGCCCACCATCTCGCCGAACTCGGCGAGCGACTCGCCATTCTGCCCCACCGAGATCGCGCCGATCGGGTAGACGCGGGCGGACGCCGCCCGCTGCGCCTGCCGCACGATGAACCCCACCGCCGCCTGGTTGTCGGTGACGGGGCTCGTGTTCGGCATCGCGCACACCGCCGTGAAGCCGCCGGCGGCGGCCGAGCGCGCGCCGCTGTCGATCGTCTCGACATCCTCTCGGCCGGGCTCGCGCAGGTGACAGTGGACGTCGATGAGTCCCGGACTGACGATCATTCCCTTGCAGTCAATTACTTCGACACCGTCAGGACCAGCGATGGTGCCACCCACCGATTCGATTCTTCCGTCAGTTATCAAGAGATCGCCTACCTCATCTCTTTGCGATGACGGGTCGAGGAGGCGTCCACCTTTCAGAAGTACTGGCTTCATTGTGAAATCATGTTGTTGGGTGCTACGCGGGGAGCGCGGGGATTACGCGGGGAGCGCGGAGAATGACTCTGAACCATCCGTGTCTGTCTTTTTGGGGTTAACGACTCTCGGGCGTCCGGCGTAGTTCCCATTAAAAAAACTCGAGAATATTCTTTCATTGTCGTTCCCCGCGCTCCCCGCGTAATCCCCGCGCTCCCCGCGTAGCAATTCATTCGGAAACCTCCCGTTTACCCTTCGCCGCTTCGGCAAGCTCCGGTTTCCCACCCGCGAGCAGATACAAAACCGCCATCCGGACTGCGACTCCGTTCGTGACCTGATTGAGAATCACGCTATGCGGCCCATCGGCTACGTCGGAATCGATTTCTACTCCACGATTCATCGGTCCGGGATGCAGGATGACGATATCCCGCTTCACACGATCCAGACGCTCGCGCGTTATTCCGAAGACACGATTGTATTCCCTGCTGCTTGGGATGTAACCGGAAGTCATTCTTTCCAATTGAAGTCTCAAAACGTTGAGCGCTTGCGCCCATTCAATGGCAGGTTCGATTCGATCGAACACGCGCACTCCAAACTCCTCAATCCCATTCGGGAGCAGCGAGCGCGGGCCGCAGACGGCGACTTCGGCGCCCATCTTCTGCAGTCCCCAGATGTTCGAGCGTGCGACTCGTGAGTGCAGGACGTCGCCGACGATGCAGACGCGCAGGCCTTCGAGTTTTCCAAAGTTGTCGCGCAGCGTCAAGAGATCCAGCAGGCCCTGCGTGGGATGCTCGTGGGTTCCGTCGCCGGCATTGATGACGTTCGACTCGATCCGGTCGGCGAGGAACTGCGCCGCACCGGATGCGCCGTGACGAATGACGACCATGTCAATCCGCATGGCTTCAAGATTCCGCGCCGTATCTACCAGTGTTTCGCCCTTCGAGACGCTCGATCCAGTGGACGAAACATTTACTGTGTCTGCCGAGAGTCGCTTCTCCGCGAATTCAAAGGAGATTCGCGTTCGGGTGGAATTCTCGAAAAAGAGATTGACGATCGTGGAGCCGCGAAGCGCAGGCACCTTCTTGATCGCCCGCTCGCTTATTTCCTTGAATGGCTCGGCGGTGTCCAGAATCAAACGGATCTGCTCGCCGCTGAGCGGCTCCAGTCCGAGTAGATCCTTGCCGAGCGCGCCGGTCATTGCGATGTCGGCTTCTGCACCAGGACTACTTCTGTTTTGCCATCGAGCTCGTCCACCAGGACGTCCACTCTCTCACCAGTTGCTACAGTGACAGTCTTTCCCACGACGTCCGCATGAATAGGCAGCTCGCGTCCGCCACGGTCTACGAGGACTGCAAGCGCAATTCGCGCAGGGCGTCCAAAGTCCGCAAGCTCGTCGAGGGCCGCGCGCACTGTGCGCCCTGTATAGAGCACATCGTCTACGATCACGACGTTGCTGTCATCCAGACTCCAGGGCAGCTCGGTTTTGCCAACGACAGGTCGCGGCCCGACAGTCTGCAGATCATCCCGGTACAGGGTGATGTCGAGCGAGCCCTGTGGAATCGTGACACCCTCCGATTCCTTGAGAATGTCGGCAAGCATCCGGGCCAGCTGTACCCCGCGGCGCTGAATACCGACCAGGACGAGTTTCTCTGTCCCCCCATTTAACTCGACGATTTGATCAGCCATTCGCTTGAGAGTGCGGGCGACGGCGCGGCTGTCGATAACAGTTGAGGATTTGGTGGGCATTCGCTTCGCAATATGGTTGGGAAACTGCCACTTAAGAAGTGCCAAGCCGGGAGCAGCTCGCCTTAAGCCTCGTGCTTGGAGCTCGCTCCAGGCTTTGCGCTTCGAGCTAGCTGCTCCTAGCTCGGTAGTTCTTAAGTTGCTTTTATCTCAACCCCGACGAGCCGCTCCAAAACTTTAATAGCCTCAACATGGTCCGCCTCCTCACCGAGCTCCTCGTGGGCCGACGCCATCAATCGCTCAACTTCCGCAAATATCGCGGAGTCAATTCCCTGGTCCTTCGCGATGCGCGCCGCTATGCGGACGTCCTTGTCGAGAAGAGCCAGGCGGAATGTTCGCGGGAATGCGCGCGTGAGAACGCGCTCCGGAATCAGGTTCATCGACGAGTTCGACCGACCGCTGCTTCCGTTGATCACTTCAAGTGCTTTCGCCGGATCTACGCCGTAACGCACCAGCGCTGCGAGCGCCTCACCCGTCGTCCATATGTGAAGAGCGAGAAGCATTTGGTTCAACGCCTTTACCGCATCGCCGGCCCCGACGGGACCACAGTGAACGATCTTCTCGCCGAAACCGGCAATGATCGGCCGAGCGCGCTCGAAATCCGTGGCGTCGCCGCCACACATGACAGTCAGCTTCCCCGCTTCCGCGCCAACCACGCCGCCACTCACCGGCGCATCCACGAAGGAGCAACGTTTCTCTTTGAGCTGCGCTGCCAGCCGCTTCGAGCTGTCAGGATCTCCGGAAGTACAGTCGATGAGCATCGTGCCGGACCTGATTCCCGAAAGAATTCCATCCGCCGAATTCGCGATCGCTTCCACCTCGACTGAGGACGGAAGGCAGGTTACGACGAAGTCCGCAGCATTCACCGCTCCAGCTGGAGTAGTGGCGAATTTTACATTGTGCTTCGCCGCAAACTCCGAAGCCTTCCTTGAAGTGCGCGTCCATACGGTGAGATCGAACCCCTTCTCGGCGAGATTCCTGGCCATTGGTGTCCCAATGGCGCCGAGACCGAGGAATGCAACTCTAGTCTTTGTCACCTGGTTGCGAACTGATAGACGAGGCGGGAAAGGTCGGCGATGAGCGAGGCCGCCACTTTCGGGTCCGGAATACCGCGTGTCAGGACAACAAGCACATACGGTTTGCGGCTGGCGGGATACACAATCGCGGCATCGTGAGAGTGCGCTGTTATCTCGCCGGTCTTGTGGGCGACCTTCGTACCTGGCGGAAGGCCAGCGGGAATCTGATCGTTGAACTCCTGGGCAAACAGAATGTCGAGCATGTCCTTGGAGTGTGTGCCTATTTCAGGCTTCGCATCTTTAATAGCGCCGAGAAGGATGGCGAGATCACGCGCTGTGGCGACGTTATTCAGGCCCTTGTCGAACGCCTTCAGATCCTGAACACCACGATAGACCGTCATGCGCTGCCCGCCAAGTTTGCGAATGAGCTGCGTGACCGATTGAGCCCCGACGATCTCCATGAGCTGGTTTGTTGCGAGGTTACTCGAGCGGGTGATCATGAGGTGCAGGAGCTCGTTCACGGGGACGCGTGCGCCGATTTTCCGATAGAGCGTTGAATCGGAATCATCGCCTGCACCAACGCTGAACATCGAGCTGTCGGCGATTGAACGAAACTCGTTCACGAGGAGTACGCCCTGGTCAAGCGAAAATCCGCCAGTATCGACCTGACGAAACAATTCCATCATCACTGGTACTTTCATCGTGGACGCGGCGTGGAACACCGTGTCGGCGTTCAGGTACAGCGAGTTTCCCCTTGCTTCGTCGACGTAGGCCACGCCGACCTGAGCTCCGGGAATCTGCGCTATGCGCGCTTCGATGTCCCTTGAGAGAGAATCAGCTCCGCCCTGCACCTGAAGAGCGAAAAGAATGGCGTGTACGATCATTCGTGCAGCTCGTCCCAGATTTTATTGGTGTGACTTTCCTTAAGGCCAAACGATCCAACAATGAACGTCAGTGCGGCCACGCCAATTGGATATGCTAGACCCGCATAAATATTTCCCGTCTTCGCAACTACTGCCGTCGCTATCAACGGAAGGAAACCGCCGAACCATCCATTGCCGAAATGGTACGGGAGTGAAAGCGACGTGTA
>JANLYJ010000026.1:0-1716 GCA_031365555.1 Gemmatimonadaceae bacterium
AGTCGCACCGTGAAATCAGAACGTCAGATTTTCGAGACCGGCGGCGACGATAATCTCGGCGCGAAGGCGGTCCAGGCCGATGGCTTTTTCGGATGACGTTGCGACCACGCGCGGGAACGCAGCCGGCTCCTTCATCAGGGCTTCGGCAAACTTGTCCTGGGCTTTGGCCTGTTCGTAGACGTTGAGCTTGTCGAGCTTGGTCAGCACGCCAACGAAGGAGACAGCCGCCTCGTTCAAAAGGTCGAAGATCTCGCGATCTGGCGGCTTGATGCCGTGACGGCTGTCGACGAGGACAAACACGCGCTTCAGCGAGGTGCGGCCGCGCAAGTAGGTTTTGACGAATTTTGTCCAGGCGTCGACTTTCGACTTCGGCGCGTCAGCGAAACCATAACCAGGCATGTCGACGAGATAGAGCGGCACGCCAGGGAGTTCGAAATAGTTGAGGTCCTGAGTGCGGCCGGGCGTGTTGGAGGTTCGCGCGAGGCCATGGCGGCGCGTGATGGCGTTGATCAGGCTCGACTTGCCGACGTTGGAGCGGCCGGCGAAGGCAATCTCCGGCCGGTCGGCGTCAGGCAACCACTCCAAGCTCGGCACCGTCTTGAGAAACTCCCACGAGCGCGCGAACAATTCTTCGCCGACTCGAATTGCTTCCGCCGGGAGCGCCAGCGGATCGGGTTCTGATGGTGGATCGCCTGAAGTCGTGGGCATCATGGTGCGACCGATCTGTGCGTAGCCTTGCACCGCACCGTCATGTTTTCTTCGGCCCGAGTTTCTCGATCCACTTGTCGACGCCGAGGTTTTTCCAGAGATGGATGTCGGCGCCGAACTTCTGCATGATATAATATTGCTGCGCCAGCGAGAGGACGTTGCTCCAGGCCCAGTAGATGACCAAACCGGCCGGGAAGCCAGCCATGGTGAAAGTGAACAGCACCGGCATCCAATTGAAGATGCGCTGCTGCATCGGATCGGCCTGCTGCGGGTTCAACTGCATGGTCATCCACATCGTGGCGCCCATGACGATGGGCCAGAAACCCATATGCAGATATTCGCCAATCAGCGGCAGGTGTGTCGGATCGAAGGGCAACAGGCCAAACAGGTTGAACAGGTTTGACGGATCGGGCGCAGAAAGATCCTTGACCCAGCCGTAGAAGGGCGCCTGACGCATGTCGATGGCGACGAACAAAACTTTATAGAGCGCGAAGAACACCGGGAACTGCAGCAGCATCGGGAGGCAACCGGAGGCCGGATTGACCTTGTGCTCCGTGTACAGCTTCATCATTTCCTTCTGCTGGCGTTCGCGATCGTCCTTATACAGCTCCTTGAGGCGCTCCATGTCTGGCTGCATCTTCTTCATCTTGGCCATCGACTCGTAGCTCTTGTTGGCCAAGGGGAAGAAGACGGCCTTGGCGAGCACGGTCACGGCCAGAATGGCGAGACCGAAGTTGCCGAGCAGCGCCGAAAGACGTTCGATCAGCCAGAACATCGGCTTGGCGATGAAGTGCGACCAGCCCCAGTCGATCATCAGATCGAAGCGCTTGATGCCGCCTTCTCCGTACGCATTGACGGTACGGACTTCCTTGGCGCCGGCGAACAGGCGCGCCTCGGATGCCTGCGTGGCGCCCGCAGCAACTGACACGGGCTCCAGCAGATAGTCGGCCTGGAAGCCTTCTTCCTGGACGCCTGGGATGGCCTTGTAGCCGGTCATATGGGCGTCAT
>JANLYJ010000060.1:0-2021 GCA_031365555.1 Gemmatimonadaceae bacterium
GAAAAGCGGGGAGGTGTCCGTCGTCTCCACCGATACCTGCACCTTCTCGCGCGAGCAGAAAGCCATGTGGAAGGGTGACTGGACGAAGATCCCGATGGGAATGCCGGGACTCGAAACTCTGCTTCCTATCACTTACACCGAAGGCGTGTTGGCCGGCAGGATATCGCTCGAGGAAATGTCGGAAAAGCTGAGCACCAATCCCGCCAGACTGATGGGCCTTGCACCTCGCAAAGGCTCCATTCAGGTCGGCTCCGATGCCGACATCGCGATCATCCATCCCACCAAACGCATCAAGGTGGATCCGAAGACGATGGAGACCAATGCAGACTGGTCTCCCTTCGAGGGAATGGAGCTGGCTGGGTTTTCACGGACAACCATCTCGCGCGGTGACGTGATTGTTGACGACTACAAGGTTGTCGGCAAGGAAGGACGCGGGAAGTGGCTGTCGCGCACGAGTGCAGGAATGAAGCAATGAGTCGGCAGGTCGAGCATGCAGATGGACGCGTTGAGCTGACCGACACCTCGCGCGTAGACGCGAGTCCACTCTCGAATGAAGATCTGGCGCCTGTTCCTCTCGTCCGCCGCAACTGGACGACCTACAACTACGCGGCGCTCTGGATCAGCATGGCGCATTGTATTCCGACATACATGCTCGCATCGGGGCTGCTTGCTGCAGGCATGAACTGGAAGCAGGCTCTCTTCACAATCATGCTCGGCAACATGATCGTGCTTATTCCCATTCTGCTGAATTCTCACCCGGGCACGAAGTACGGAATCCCATTTCCTGTCTTTGCGCGCGCTTCGTACGGAACCATCGGTTCGAATCTGCCAGCACTCATGCGGGCGATTGTAGCGTGCGGCTGGTTTGGAATTCAGGCGTGGATTGGAGGGGAGGCGCTCAACACCTTCTTCTCGGTTGTGATCCCGGGGTGGAATACGCTCCTGCCTGGAAGCTTCGACGGACACACGACAACGGCCTGGCTTTCGTTCCTGCTTTTCTGGGGAATGAATATCTGGATCATCTTCAAGGGGATGGACCTGCTGCGCCACGTAGAAAACTGGGCTGCGCCATTTGTGCTTGTCATGGCGGCGATACTTCTATGGTGGGCGATTGATCAGGCGCACGGCCTCGGACCGCTGCTTCAGGATCGCGGCAAGTTCCACACGTTCGGAGAATTTTTCCCGGTGTTCGTGCCCTCACTCACCGCGATGATCGGTTTCTGGGCTACCCTGTCACTGAACATGCCGGACTTCACGCGGTTCGGGCGGAGTCAGCGCGAGCAGGTAATCGGTCAGGTCGTTGCATTGCCCGCGACGATGACAATTTTCGCGGCCATGGGAGTTCTGATCACAAGCGCTACGGTAATCATCTACGGTGAAGCGATCTGGGATCCCGTGAAGCTCGTTGGAAAATTTCAGGCGCCAATGGTTGTTGCCATCTCGATGTTCACAGTCGTGGTCGCAACCCTGGCTGTGAATATCGCCGCGAACACGGTTTCACCGGCTAACGATTTTGCGAATGTATTTCCGAAGCTGATCAACTTCCGCAGAGGAGGACTGCTCACGGGAATTCTCGGAATCGTCATGATGCCATGGCGCCTCCTCGCTGACCCCTCCGGATACATCTTCAACTGGCTGCTCGGCTACTCGGGTGGTCTCGGTTCCATTGCCGGTGTACTCATTGCGGACTACTGGCTCGTGAAGAAAACGAAACTCCAGCTGGAAGATCTTTACCTTCCCGACGGACAATACCGGTATAGCAGCGGCTGGAATTGGATTGGCGTGGCTGCGACGCTCGCCGGGTGTGCATTGGCCTGGGGTGGTCTCGTAATTCCGTTTCTCAAACCGCTCTACAACTACGCGTGGTTTGTCGGCTTTATCGTTTCCGGCGGCGTTTATTACATCCTCTCACCGCGCCCTACGATTGTCGCGGAACCGCGTCTCTCAAACTCCATTCTGACCTAGGAAATAATGTCTCGCATAGTCAAAGCCGGACTCATTCAGGCAACCCACGCCTGCAG
>JANLYJ010000122.1:0-2113 GCA_031365555.1 Gemmatimonadaceae bacterium
AGGATGTCGTTCTGAATGGTACCGCTCAAGCTGGCGCGACTGATCCCGCGTTCTTCGGCTACAACTATGTACATCGCAAGCAGAGTCGCAGCCGTCGCATTGATCGTCATCGATGTGGAAACAGTTTCCAGCGGAAGATCCGCGAGCAGTGCGTGCATGTCTTCAACACTGTCGATCGCGACTCCTGCCCTTCCCACTTCACCCTCGGCGCGAGGGGAATCGGAATCGATTCCCATCTGCGTCGGAAGGTCGAATGCCACCGACAGCCCCGTCTGCCCGGCAGCCAGCAGCAGCTGAAATCTCTTGTTGGTTTCGTGCGCGTTTCCGAAGCCCGCATACTGGCGCATCGTCCAGAGCCGCCCGCGATACATGTCGCGCTGCACGCCACGGGTGTATGGCCACTGGCCCGGATCAGCGAGTTGGGATGCGTAATCCTGCTCGGCGTCCGCCGGCGCATAAAACTTTTTGAGTGGAACGCCGGCCGGTGAGAGTCGCTCAGCGTCCCCTTTCGTGCTCACGACGTGTGCTTCAGGCGCCCACGCCCGTCAGCGCTCCGCCCAGCATGGTGTCCGCCGTCTCCACATCCGACTTGCTCCCAATGTAGAGCGGCGTGCGCTGGTGCAGCTCGGTTGGATCGATGTCCATGATCCGCTGCCGGCCGTTGCTGGCCGCGCCGCCTGCCTGTTCCACAATGAACGCGAGCGGGTTGGCTTCGTACAGGAGGCGGAGCTTTCCTCGCGGGTTCTTTGTGTTTGCGGGATAAGCAAAGAGACCGCCGCCAAGCAGGTTACGATGAAAATCTGCGACCAGTGAACCAACATATCGGACATTCATGGCTGCACGTGCGCCGTCGAGACCACGATAGCGACGCATCAGCGCAGACACGCTCTCATCCCAGTTCTGTTCGTACGAATTGTTCACCGAGAGATAACGCCCCTTCGTCGGAATCCGGATGTTCGGATGTGAGAGAAGAAATTCTCCGATTGACGGATCGAGAGTGAACCCGTGCGCGCCCTGTCCAGTCGTATACACCAGCATCGTGCTCGAGCCGTAAATCACATATCCAGCAGCAACCTGGCTCTTACCCGGCTGGAGCATGTCTTCCATCGTGCCATGCGCGCCCGCCGTTGTCTTTCGCAGCACGGAGAAAATAGTTCCGACAGGAACATTCACGTCGATGTTCGACGAACCGTCAAGTGGATCGAAGAGCAGGCAATACTTTCCGCACTTGAAGCCATCGGGAATCGCAATGATTCCCGGCTCTTCCTCGGACGCCATGGCGCACAGCCGGCCTCCATGATCCACCGCCTTTATGATGATCTCGTTCGCAATGACGTCGAGCTTCTGCTGAATTTCGCCCTGAACGTTTTCATTCGCCGTGGCGCCGAGGATGTCAGCGAGGCCCGCAGAGCGAACCTTGTTAGCGATCATCTTGGCAGAGAGAGCCAGATCGTACAGCACACCGGAAAGCTCACCCGTTGCCTCAGGATAAAGCTTTTCCTGCTCGATAATGTATCGCTCGATCGTTACGACCGATGTCGATGTGTGTTTGACCACTTTGGGCCGCCCTTGTCAGTGGTGGTTTCTTGTGTGCGCGCGAGCTGCTCAAGCGAGAACCTGCGGGCGTCTACTTCGTAGGGGTTGCTTTCATAACCCCGTCGTAAACTCTCCCAAAGGTAACGGATTGGGAAAGTTTTGCTCTCGAAAAATTGCTCGACGTGCCTGAGTTCGTGCAATAGCAGGCCCGGCTCGAGTGCCACCCCGGGAGAAACGAACACTGTCCGCCTCAGGGTTATGGCCGCTACCGATGATTGGCCCAGCGCCCACCCGGCTATCTTCGGCGGAAGACCGCCCACACGGAAGTAAGCCCGCGCTAGTTCTTGGTACCGCTCGAGGAGCGTGGCCGCCAGCGCGACGCGGCGTCCGAGTATGAACCTGATGATTGCGGTGAGAATTCCCAATTTCTCTCTGCAGTTTGAATTACGACCTGACTTCCGTTGCTGCGAACGACAATGGTGCCCTCGTGATCGGTGCGAAAAACCCGCGCACCAATCGATCGCAGAGCAGCGATTACATCTCCGCTCGGGTGTCCAAATCAGTAGCTGGCGCCAAC
>JANLYJ010000128.1:0-15862 GCA_031365555.1 Gemmatimonadaceae bacterium
CCGGAAATGCGCCCGATATCGAGTGAACCACTCGCTCGGCGGCACCAGCTGCCCAACGCCTGTCCGACTCGAGTGAACTTTCTGATCCTGATTTGAGCGCCCACTGTGCCCACGAGAGTCTGCGCTCGAGAGAGGCAGACACTTTCTGCACGTCGAGCTTTCCACCGGAGATCGCCGAAGTAATTGCGCGTTCGACTGATTCGATGTCCTGGGGATAAAGGAGAATGTCGCAGCCGGCAGCAATCGCCTGAACAACAGCGCCGGCCTCGCCGCCCTGGCCCAGCACACCTTCCATTATCAGCGCATCCGTAACAACAAGTCCGTCAAAGCCCAACTCTCTGCGAAGCAGATCAGTCAGAATCGCATGAGAGAGTGTTCCCGGCGCGCCACTCGGGTCCAATGCAGGAAATGAAACGTGCGCCGACATGACGGACGCGACGCCAGCCTCGATCGCTGCCCTGAATGGAACGAGGTCGGTTCGGTCGAGAAGCTCACGGGTTGCGTCAACCGCCGGCAGCTCCGCATGCGAGTCGCGAGTTGTGCGACCATGTCCCGGAAAATGTTTAGCGCACGCGAGCACGCCCTGGCCCTGACAGGCGTCTATCCACGCAACCGCATGCCGTGCGACGTCGGACGGATCTGACCCGAACGAGCGTGTTCCGATGATCGGGTTATCAGGCTCGATGTCCAGATCGCAGTCGGGACCGTAAACCCAGTTAATTCCGAGTTTTTGGGCCTCGATCGCCGTTATGCGGGCGGCGCTGCGTGTATCGTCTTCGTTGTTCAACGAGCCTATCGCGGCGAGTGGAGGAAGCCCGGTGGAGCCCGCGAACTGTTGTCCAGCTCCGCGTTCGAGATCCGCCCCAATGAGCAATGGGACGTCTGACCTTGCCGCAATCTGATTGATCAGCGAGCGAACCTCGTCGGAAGGGCCGCCGAAGAAAATGAAACCGCCGACCCCGGCCTTCAGAGCTTTTTCAATTTCCGCTTTCGAATTTGAGAATCCATGCTCGCGATCCCATCGGATCGCTGGAAGCATCAGTTGTGCGATCTCGCTCATGCGGGAGTGTACTTGCCGAGTATGCGTGGTCCGCGCGCGCCTGTTGCTCCCGGAACGTTTCCGGGCTGCCGGATCAGGTGGAGATACCCAAGCAATGCAAAGGCCACCGCCTCTTTCGCTTCTCCATCAAAGAAAAGCTCGTCGAAGGCACGAACCGTTTTTCCTTCGAGGTGGCGGCGGGTGGCTTCGACCAGAACGGGATTTTTTGCGCCCCCGCCTGACAGAAGAATTTCAGAAACCGGCTCCGGCATGAAGCGGCGATATGAGTCTGCGATGCTTGCTGCTGTAAGCTCTACCGCTGTTGCGATTACGTCCTCATCGGTGCACTTCGACTCTTCTCTGCACCGTTTGATCACGTTTTCGATGTACGCAGTGCTAAAGAGCTCGCGGCCAGTGGATTTTGGTGGCGCCGCCGCGAAGTAAGGGTGCTCGAGCAGCTCTGCGACAATTCCGGCGTTCGGTTTTCCCGAGCGCGCGAGCCTGCCATCGACGTCGTACGGGAGGTCCGGCCTGAGTGCGCGGGTCACTCCATCGATTACGACTGCTCCGGGGCCTGTATCGAACGCGCGAACTCCGGATACATCGCCCTTCGGAGGAAGCACAGTCACGTTGCCGATGCCTCCGATATTCTGCAGCGCCCGCCAACTGGTGGGTGATGAAAAAAGCAGCGCGTCCGCAATCGGTACCAGCGGCGCACCGTGACCCCCTGCGGCCATGTCACGAACCCGGAAATCGCTGATGACCGGAATTCCAGTTCGCTCTGCGATTACCGCCGACTCACCTGTCTGCCATGTTGAATGCCCCGGTTCGTGCCAGACAGTTTGTCCGTGAGACGCAATTGCAGCGATATCCGAACGGGGAACGCCTGACTCAGCGTGCGCCTGTATCGCGGCCTTGGCGAGCCATTCTCCGAGCTCGAAATTGATCCTCGTGTAATCGGCGGGAGTCGTTCCGTTCAGAACGCGGGCAAGTCTCTCGCGCTCTGCCTTCGTGTAGCTCGTGGATGTGAAGGCGAGCAGCTCGAAGGAAACCGGGTTGTAACCACGAAAACGTACAACGGCAGCGCTGATTCCATCGAGAGAAGTTCCGGACATCAATCCTATCAGCGTGCGCGTTTCCATCAGGTTATCGGTGGCGGTGGGTCGTTGGTGACTTTGCGAACAATCCCGTTGTTTGCAGCGAGCGCGCGCTCGGCTTCTTCCCGTCCAACGCCAAGCTTTTGCATGACGATTGCAAGCTTTACGCTCTTGTTTGCGGAGTCGAGAAGTAAGCGTGCCTCTTCGCGCGTAACGCCGCACACTTCACTGACTATGCGTTCGCTGCGATCGATCAGCTTGTTGTTGGTCGCACGCAGGTCAACCATCAGGTTTCCATATGTCTTTCCAATCCTGATCATCGCGCCGGTCGTGATTATGTTGAGCACGAGCTTCGTCGCCGTGCCCGCCTTCATTCTCGTTGATCCCGTTACCACTTCCGGACCGGTGACTGGAACGATTGCAACATCGACGATGTCGAGTATTCGCTGGGGCGGGGGCGAACAGGCGACGACGCCAGTTTTCGCACCCAGCTCGCGTGCGCGCTCGATCGCCGAGTGCACGTATGGCGTTGTGCCCGACGCGGCGATGCCAATTACGAAATCCCTGGCACCGATCCCGTTTTCATCCATCGCTTTTGCGCCGTTCTCGACGATGTCTTCGGCGCCTTCCTGCGCGCGGGTCAGTGCAGGAAGTCCACCCGCAATGATTCCCTGAACCATTTCCGGGGGAACGCCGAAAGTCGGAGGACATTCGCTGGCATCCAGCACGCCGAGACGACCGGATGTACCCGCACCCACATAGAAGAGCCGTCCGCCCTGCCTGAATGTCTGCTCGGCAATTTCGACGGCCTTTGCTATTTCAATGCGCTGACCGGCTACGGCTTCGGGAACACCGCGGTCTTCAGCGTTTATGAGATCCACAATCTCCATAGGAGATGCGAGATCGATCGACGCGGTACGCGGGTTGCGGCGCTCAGTCTCGCGCGGGTCTCTCATTCGGGATTCGTTGCTGTAAGATGCGTCACTGCCCTAACTTATGAGACGCTTTCAGATCGCCGCAAGCCAACGGAGCCAATTGTGAAACGAATCGCCCTTGTAGCACTCTTCCTCGCATCGGCGCAGCTGAACGCGCAGATCTATGACAACCGCCGAAGCAAGGAGCCAAGCTTCTGGATTTCGGGCGGCGCTGCGGCCTTCTCGGCTGACGGAATCAACGACGGCGGTACCCGCTCAGCGTGGGACTTTTCCGGCACCACTGTTCAGTACCGCGGAGCATTGGAGAAAACAATCTCAAATCAGACCGCGGTAGGCGTATCCGTCAGCTACATGAATATGCCCTTCACGTACGTGGGATCGGCGCTTGGACCAAACAGCTGCGGGTCGTGTGATGCACACATGCAATTCTACAATGCGGCGCTCACACTTCATGTCGGCGGCGGAAATGGATTCCACCAGGTCCTCGAAGCCTCCGCGGGAGTGAATCACTATCGGGATTTCAAGCGCGACGTTGATGGGCAGGCGCTCGCCCCGCTCGAAGGAAACATCGACCCTGCCTTCACTTTCGGATATGGATTCGGGTTCAACTTCAGTCGGGCCCATGAAGTGTTCATTATCCAGGACTACGGAATCGCGCTTCACGAACGCGACGGATTGCAGAACAACCAGAGCAACACCCTGACGATGCGGACCACGCGCGTTGGATACCGGATGGGATTTGGAACGCGCGCACCGATCCGCAGATGAAAAAGGTTGTCTGGGCTTCCTCGGCAGCCCTGATGTCGGCAGTAGCCTGCAGTCACATTCCGTTTCTCAATCGCTCGAATGCGACTGGCGCCGAAGTTCCGTCCCGGATTCCAGCGACCTTTCCTGCCACATGGAAGTTCAAGCCCGGCGGGACGGCAACATTTGCAGCGAACGGAATGGTTGCATCGAACAACCTGCCAGCCAGCGAAGCTGGCGCTGAAATCCTGCGGGCAGGTGGAAATGCCGTGGACGCCGCAGTTGCAACTGCATTCGCGCTCGCAGTTTCCTTTCCCGAAGCCGGCAACCTTGGCGGCGGTGGATTCATGGTGATCCGCATGGCGGACGGAAGAACTGCCGCGCTCGACTATCGCGAGACTGCCCCGGCCGCAGCGACACGGAATATGTATCTCGACGCCGCCGGGAACGCGACAGATGGAAGTCTTGTAGGACGACTCGCATCGGGAGTTCCTGGAGCAGTCGGCGGACTCGCTGAAGCCCAGCAAAAGTATGGAACCATGTCGCTGGCGCGCGTTCTCGCGCCAGCCATTCGGATGGCAGAAGAAGGTGTAGTCGTTGATAGTGTCTATCGCGCGCTTCTTCTCGACTACAAGCGGCGTATCGGGCTTTACGGAGGAGCAGCAGTCTTTTACCCCAACGGCGACGCGCCGGCAGTTGGAACGCTGCTCAAACTTCCCGAGCTCGCTGGAACATTAAAGCTGATAGCCCGCGACGGTCCGCGTGCATTCTACGACGGCCCGGTAGCAGATCAGATCGTTGCCGAGATGTCACGCGACTGCGATCTCGTGGGGAATAGCGGAGTCGTGCCAAGCATCAGGCGGTGCGGAATCATCACAAAGAAGGACCTGGCTGCATACAAACCGGAATGGCGGCAGCCGATTCGCACGACCTACCGCGGTTACGCGATGCTTACCATGCCGCCTGCGTCATCCGGCGGAATCACAGTCTCTGAGACGCTGAATATTCTGGAAGGCTTTGATTCAGTCCCCGCGTTCGGCACGGTGCGGTACGCTCACCTTCTCCGTGAAGCGTTGCAGCGTTCCTTTGTAGATCGGAATACGGAGCTTGCAGATCCGGCTTTCGTTCAGATTCCACTCGTTCGCCTGACGAGCAAAACCTACGCGGAGGGTCTGCGCAAAAGCATCGATCCTGCCCTGGCGCGTCCCGCTCCGACCACTGCGGCGACAATGCGTGAAGGAATGGAAACCACTCCACACTCCGTGGTGGACAAATGGGGCAACGCAGTGTCCGTCACAACGACGCTGAACAGTCTTTTTGGAACTGGAGTCTATATCCGGGGCGCCGGGTTTTTCATGAATAACACGATGGACGATTTTGCCGCGAAGCCGGGAACAGCCAATCAGTTCGGCCTTGTGCAGGGTGAACAGAATGCGGTGGCGGCGCGCAAGCGCGCGCTGAGTGCGATGGCGCCCACAATCGTGATCGATCCGCGCGGTGAGCTATTCATGCTCGTCGGGGGTAGAGGCGGGCCGAGGATCATTACGAGTGTTGCGCAGATAATCCTGAATGCGATCGACCATCGAATGAGCCTCGCAGACGCGATGGCTGCACCGCGCATCCATCATCAGTGGCTTCCCGATTCGACCTACTACGAGCGCGGCGGTCTCAAGCCGGACGTCGTCTCTGCACTCGATGCAACAGGACACAAAATGCTGCCCACCGCAGGAGTCGGAATCAACGCAGCAATCATGAGAGTGAAAGGCGGGTGGGAAGGAATGGACGACCCGCGATCGCATGGCGGTGCTGTAGGATACTAAAAAGCCCGGCCAATTCGGCCGGGCTTTTCGTTTGTGAGATGAAAACGATCAGGTGTTGACTGAGACGCCGGAGTTCAGCGTTACCGTGATGCGTCCACCGTCAGGAACACAGCCTTCATAGTTGGCTGTAGCGGCTGCAGCTCCTGCTCCTGCCGCGGCGCCAACTGCTCCACCGATGACAGTGGCCTTCGTGTTCTTGCCAAGAATTTGTCCCGCAATTGCGCCAATCGCAGCGCCTGTTGCGACCTTCTGTGCATCCTTGCCCGTCGGCTGGTTACGAATTTTGTCCACCTGGGCGTAACTCGTCGTAGCGCTCACTGGATAGGTCTTACCACCAAAAGTGACCGACACGACACGGAAACCCATCACGACATTGTCCTTTGCATTCTCGCTGCGCTTCAGCTCGGTCACTTCAACCTGAACGCTCGCGCCTGCGGGGATCACTGCCCCATTGCTGCCGCTGATCGATTCGCGAACGGTTGCGGTGAAGCGATCACCAACGTGATTGGTGTTGGTGCAGATGCGCGAACCAGCACTAAGATTGAGCGTTGAACCCGCCGCAATGACGCCGACGCGTGAAGGAGCAGCGCCGGTATTACGCGTGACCGTATTTCCACTCGAGGTTGTTGCGGTCGAGGTAGTCGGGCGAGGCGTCGTCGTTGTGCGGGAAGGCGTCGTGGTGCGCGGCTGCGTAGTGGTGCGTGCCGGTGCCGCCGTGGAGGTAGTGGGCGCTGGCGCAGCGTTCGCGGGCACGTCTGTCAGTGCGGGCTGAGCTGCACTGTCGTTGTTGGCGAGCTGCAAATCACGATTCAGGCTCGTGTCCTGCGCGAGTGTGTCTGCAGTCTTGTCGTTGCTGCTGCACGCAGTCACAGCGAATACTGCGAGAGCGAGCGAAACAGTGTGACGCAGAATATATTTTGACATCTGAGCTTCCTCCGGTTTTCCGTGGGTGGGGCGATCTTCCAAACCCTTTTCTTACAAGTGTTTAGCCCTGATGAAAAGGGCAATCGCCGTGCCTAAATTTAACGCACTCAAGCCCCTGTTTCCCTACTATCGACGTTATCGGTCCCAAATGACCGCTGGCCTCGTGTTCGTAGTGCTCTCGAGCGCCATAGCGAGCGTAGTGCCCTGGCTGCTGCGCAGGGGAATCGATGAGATCAGCGCCGGCCGAGTCGGGAGGCCTGTGTATCTGGTTTTCGCGGCGATTGTTGGGACAGCGCTCATCGGCGGCGTGCTGCGTTATGGGATGCGTGAGATCCTCAACGGCGTGAGCCGCCGCATCGAGTTCGACCTTCGCGACGACCTGTATCAGCATCTCCAGCGACTCGACGCTTCGTACTTTGGGCGGACACGCACCGGTGATCTCATGGCGCGCCTCACCAACGACCTGAACGCTGTGCGAATGGCCGCCGGACCGGCAGTGATGTACCTGACCAACACAATCGCCGGAACCATATTCGCCCTGTACTTCATGGCGAAGATTGACGTGATGCTGACTTTCCTTGCGTTGATTCCGCTCTCGCTGCTGCCGATCGTAACTGTGAAGCTGGGCTCGGCCATCCATTCACGGTTTGACGCAGTTCAGGAGCACTTCTCCAGTCTCACCACACATGCGCAGGAAAATCTCAGCGGCACGCGGATCGTCCGCGCATACAGGCAGGAAGCCGCAGAAATCGAAAGATTCGGCCAGCTGAACGAGGAGTACCTGCGACGCAACATCAAGCTCGCGCGTCTCTGGGGAATCATGCATCCGCTGTTCGCACTCTTTGGCGGACTCGCGGGAGTCGTGGTGCTCGGTGTCGGCGGTTACCTGGCAATACAGGGGAAGATTTCCGTTGGCGGATTCGTTGCGTTCATCATGTATCTGGCGATGCTCGCGTGGCCGCTCATAGCGCTCGGATGGGTCGTCAATCTCTTCCAGCGCGGAAGCGCTTCGATGGCGCGGCTGTCAGAAATTTTCGTTGCCATGCCTTCCATCGGGAACCCATCCGCTCCTCGGGAGCTGCCACCGGCATCTGGAGGACGCGCTATCGAGTTCAGGAATGTCGGGTTCCAGTATCCGGCCCGCGGCGACGCAGAGGCTCCCTGGGTTTTGCGCAACGTTTCCTTCTCGATCCCAGCCGGCTCCACACTCGGCGTAGTCGGGGCGACCGGTAGCGGTAAGTCTGCGCTCGTCGAATTGATCGCACGCATTTACGACCCGCAGGAAGGTGAAATTCTGCTCGACGGGGTCAATATTCGCGAGCTGCCTCTAGTTGACCTCCGGAGTGAAATCAGTTTCGTACCACAGGAGAGTCTTCTCTTCAGTGAAACGATTCGCGCAAACATCGCCTACGGAGCCAGCGATCCCTCGGCTGTGGAATGGGCGGCCGGCGTAGCACAGCTTGCAGAGACGATCACCGAGTTTCCGGGTGGTTACGAAACCCAGCTGGGCGAGCGCGGCATCAACTTGTCGGGTGGTCAAAAGCAGCGAGCGGCACTCGCACGTGCGCTCGCGCGAAAACCGCCCATCGTAGTTCTTGACGACGCACTGTCGGCAGTTGACACCCATACCGAAGCTGCGATCCTTCACGAGCTGCGCGGCGCGCTCCAGCGCCAGACAACTGTGATTGCCTCGCACCGCATCACCGCGATACGCGACGCCGACTGGATCGTCGTTCTGGACGAGGGAAACGTCGTCGAGCGGGGAGTTCATGACGAACTCCTTGCTGCGCGCGGGAAATACTGGACATTGTTACGACGACAGCAGCTTGAAGCATCCATTGAAGGCGTTCTTCCACTGACCGGGACAGCTGCACCTGCATGATGACTGACGACGAAAACCGCGCCGCCCCTGAACGCATTGCAATTCTCGAGGCCCAGGTACTCGAGGCTCAGCGTGTCATCAACGAGCTCCACTCACGCGATGCGCTGAAGACGCAATTCCTCTCGAACATCTCGCACGATTTGCGAACTCCACTCACCGCAATCATCACGCACGCAGAGATCCTGCGCGACGGGATGCTGGGCGAACTCAACGAGCGGCAGACTCAAAGTGTCGCGGGAATCATCACCGGCGGGCGGCAGCTGCTCGACATGATTGGCGAGATCCTGGTTTACGCCAAGGGAGCGGGTCGCCAGCTGGATCTCAACGTTTCAGACTTCGCGATCAGCGAGGTGATTGATCACGTGCTCGCAGTGAACGAGCCGCTGGCTGCGAAGAAGGGACTGTCGGTGAATATCGACGTGCCGCCGAATCTCCGACTTCGCGCTGACCGCGACAAGATCACCCACGTCGTGACGAACCTAATTGGAAACGCGATCGACTTCACGGATCGCGGTGGGCTTTCGGTGAGGGCTTCACGAATTCCCGTGGAGGAAGAACCGCATATCCGCGTTGAGGTCCAGGACACAGGCATTGGAATCCGGCCGGAGCACCACGAGCTGATATTCCAGGAATTCGCACAGGTGGATTCGACTGCCTCCCGGTCGCACCATGGTACCGGCCTCGGACTGGCTATCGCCCGCCGGCTTGTCGAGCTGCACGACGGCCGGATCTGGGTGGAGAGTGAGCCAGGTATCGGGAGTACCTTCGCGTTCGTAATTCCATGCATCGTATCTGAATGACGGAACCGCACGTTCTCATCGTCGAGGATAGTGCGCTCGTGACTGACGCACTCCGAATTCTTTTTGAAGGATCCGGTTTTCGAGTCACGGTAGCATCGAGCGTCGCAGATGCACGGGCGCTGCCTCCAGACGATGTCGCCGACCTGATGCTTCTCGACGTTACACTGGAAGACGGGGATGGACTGGAGCTGCTCATGGAGATGCGCGCTGCGAACGCAGAACCGGACACGACAATCGCTCTTACCGGGTACGACGATCCAATCACCCGTCAGCGGGCGATCGATGCAGGGTGCGCGGACGTGCTCGTAAAGCCCGTACCGGTAAGAGAGCTTCTCCGGATCGCAAGGAACTACACAGCGTGACCGAGCGGCGGTCGACGCCACGCGCCGGTCCGCTTCTTCGCGCTTACTACAACCTCAAGTACCGCCCTTTCAAGCGCGAGAAGCGCAAGCATGACGGGAGACGCGGACTTGTTGCACTGCAGATCGACGCCCTCGCATACGCCGATCTTCGTCGCGCGCTGGACCGCGGATATTGTCCGCAAATCGATGCGCTGCTCAAGACGGGAGAGTTCCAGCTACGCGAATGGTTTTGCGGACTTCCATCGGCAACTCCCTACTGTCAGGCTGGAATCTTTCACGGAGAGAATGGGGGAATTCCAGCTTTCCGTTTCTACGACAAGCAGGCGCGTCGGGTCATTACCTGCAACAGCCCGCAAGGCGTTCAGTACATCCGTGATCGCATCAAGGTTCCCGGCGCACTTGCCGGCGGTTCGAGCTATGTGAACCTGATAGACGGAGACGCTGAGACCGTCGCGTTCACAATCGCGACGCGACAGAAGATGTCGGTCTATCGCCGGCTGGGCGGCAACCGGATGGCGCTGCTCCTCTTCCTCCATCCAATTCGCATCGTTCGGATCTTTGTTTATTCGGTACTGGAGTTCCTGCTGGAAGAGTGGGAACGGTTTCGCGGCGAGCTCGCGCGAAGAGTTACACACTCCGAGGGAATATTTCCCTTCATCCGGATTCTCAGCAACGTCGTGGTGCGCGAGCTCCAGACCATGGCGATCCTGCTCGACATCTACCTTGGTGTGCCGATCATCTACAGCACGTTCATGCAGTACGATGAACTCGCCCATCATTTCGGGCCGTCGAGCAAGCAGGCGCTCTTCGACCTCAAGCGAACCGACAAGCGAATTTCCGAGATTTACCGGATGATTCGCATGGCAGGTGGACGCGGCTACGATCTCGTCATCCTCTCGGATCACGGGATGACTGCGGCCAAAAGTTACAGAGTACAGTTCCGTGAAACGCTCGCGTCCACCGTCGCTCGACTGCTGCGAGAGTCAGCCGCCGGGGCCACGGTAACCGAATCGCACGCGAGCTTCTCCGATACGAGCGAATACGCCGCTGTGGGCCCGGAAGTGGTCGAGGCCGTCGCCGAGCTGACCTCAGCGCGTTTCGTCCGCAGCGCACTGCTCCGGGTGAGCGACTGGATCCGCAGTCGCTATGGACTGAGAGAGCTAATACTCCCGGAGAAGTACCGCGTTGACCTCAAGAACGATGTCGTGATCACGTACAGCTCCTGCCTCGCTCACATCTATTTTGCCGATCGGGACAGCCAGCTTTCCCTGTCAGACATTCAGACAGACGCGCGCTGGAACTCGCTTTATGCTGCTCTGCTTTCCCACGAAGGCGTTGGATTGATCGCAACAAGAACTCCCGAGGGCGTTCATCTTCAAACTCGGGACGGAAGCGCGAGAGTCACGAACGGGGAGACGACTGTATTGTCCGGAAAGAATCCCTTCGAGACTTACGGGATGGCGGGAATGGTTGCGCGCGCGGTCGAATCGCTTGTCATGCAGCCGAATGCAGGGGACTGCGTTCTATTCGGCGCTTACGACGGAACTTCCATCATCTCATTTGACGATCAGATCGGGGCGCATGGGTCGGCCGGCGGCGATCAGGTACTTCCGTTCATCGTCTCCCCAACCTGGCTCGATCTTGCGCACCAAACCCTGGAAGACGCGCGCGACATTCACCGCGCGGTAATGACCCGGTATCCGAAGGAAAAGTAGAAGCTAGATCCCCGCGTCAGTCACGACTGTGCGAACTTCACCAGCCGTGAGTCGCTCAGGCTCGAACTGCTCCCCTGCACGCTTCATCACTCCCCTGACAACATCATCGACGGTTGCAAGGGGTGCGTCCGCCTCTGCACGAACATCCACTTCCCACTTGCCGCGATCAGGACCTTTGATCGTGTGCCTGTAATTCGCGCTGAACACCGTGTGCTTCTGTATCGTATCGTCATCAGGCACAATCGCAGCGATCACCGCTACTCCGGTCTCCACTCCTCCCTGTCGCATGGGCGGAAAGAGATGAACCTCGGTGACGTTATCCAATCCGACCCGGTCGGCGATGTCGCGAATGAAGCGCTGGGTAGTCTCTACCATTACTTCTTCGCCGCCCTTTCTGCTATCTCGCGTTCCACATACAGTCGGAGGATGTGCATGAAGTCCTGTGCGTTGGTGACGACGCCGAACGCCTGATGCGTTCCGCGATCCTTGAGCTTGCTTACCACGAACTCAGACGAATCTACGCAGATGGTGGTCAATTCCCGAAGCGACCCATCAGCTTCGGTAACATACGCGGGAAGCATGTTCCCCGTCGCGATCGCATGCAGCGCGGTGGCGACAAGAACTGCCATCGTCGCCCGGCGCGTATGCGCTTTCATCGCATCCTGGGCCTGCAGAGTATCAGTGATTACTTCCGGCAAAGGACCGTCATCGCGGATTGAACCTGTAAGCACGAAAGGAATTTTTCTCTGCACGCACGCGTGCATGATCCCATTCGTCAGAATCCCGCTGTCCACCGCGTTTTGAATCGAGCCGGAAGAGCGGATCTGGTTGATCGCCCGCATATGCAACCCGTGGCCGCCTACGCTCGCCGAGCCGCGTTCTGTCATTCCGAGCGTAGTTCCGAAAATCGCGGCCTCGATATCGTGGACTGCAACAGCATTCCCGGCCAGCAGCGCCGAGACAAACCCGTTTTCGATGAACCACACCATGTCGGCGCGCGCACGCGAATGCACGAGAGCCGGACCGGTAACCCATATGGGATATCCGCCGCGTTCCCGTTCGTCCACAAGAATGCTCGCCATCAGCGAGTAGTCGATTGGCTTCTCGCGCGACACGGCGCTCGTCATGAACTGGAATTCACCCTCTGAATCGTCACCGAGGAACGATTCTGAGTGGACATAGATACCCTGACTGCCATCTTCTGCACGCCCAACCGCTACCATGTCTCCGGCCAGGAGCTTGCGCGCTTCGCGAATCCAGAGCACGCCGTCCGGGGCAAGCACCAGGGCCGCGTCCATACGAGGATCGAGCGCCATGCGCCATTCACCGGCGATCTTCACATACGTCGGAAGATTGGTGGTGGAGAAGAAGTTGTCCGGACAGACGCCATCCTTGGGGGCAGGCAAAAAGGAGGCGTCAGGATGCTGCCTGAACTCCTCACGCGAAAAATCCGGATGTCGAATGATGCTCACACCTTAAAGATGCCTGAGCGGATGCACGGGGTACAGCGCCGCGCTAGAGAAGTGTGACCGGATCGCGGTCCAGTGTGATTCTCAGCTGACCTGTAGACGGCACCTCGAAGCGCTCCATGAAGTACCTCCCTACCCGCGTCAACTCCGACGGGTTCTCAGACTTGAGCAGCACATGCCATCGCCAGCGAGTCTTGATTCGCTCGATTGCAGAGGGCGCAGGTCCCACAATCTCCACACTCCCCTTCGCGTGCGCGATTAGCTCCCTCAGCCACTCGCCAGCGGCAATGGCAAGCTTCGACACTTCGTCCTCGACAACTCCGCTGAACACTATGTTGGCGAGGCGCGTGTTCGGTGGATATGGCGGACTCACCCTGCCGTCCAGCTCTTCGCGCACGAATGCGTTGTAGTCGTGGCTCACTGCAAATCGCACGGCATGATGGTCTGGCACCCGCGTCTGGATAAGTACGCGGCCACCTTTGGAACCACGGCCTGCCCTTCCCGCCACCTGCGCGAGCAGCTGATAGCATCGCTCAGAGGCGCGAAAGTCAGGCAGATTTATTCCGACATCTGCGTCCACGACACCTACAAGTGTCACGTTGGGAAAATCCAGCCCTTTGGCGATCATCTGCGTTCCGAGCAGAATGTCCACCTCTCCGCGCCCCACGCGATCCAGAATTTCAGTGTGCGCCCACTTCCCGCTTGTTGTGTCCACGTCCATTCGTGTAATTCGCGCAGAAGGAAACCTGTCGGAGAGGAGTCGCTCTACCTGTTGCGTACCGAGGCCGCGCTGCTGCAGCGTAACTCCCGCGCACTTCTCGCACTTCTCCGGAACATCTTCCCGGTGCAGGCAATAGTGACAGATCAATCGCTCGGGAGCGCGATGATGCGTCAGCGTGATGCTGCAGTTCGGACAGGTCATCACGTGACCGCATTCGGCACACTGCACGAACGACGAGTATCCGCGGCGATTGAGGAGAAGGATGCTTTGCTCTCCGCGGTCGAGGGTATTCTTGAGCGCAGCATCGAGCTCCGACCGAATTACCCAGTCGTATGTCGGCCCCGCCACGTGCGCTCCCGGCTGTTTCTTTTCGCGAAGATCCACAACATCGATTCGCGGAAGGGTCGCGCCGCCTACTCTGTCCGGAAGAGTGAGCAGCTCGTACTTGTCCGACGCCGCGTTCACCCAGCTTTCGAGCGAAGGCGTTGCACTGCCAAGCACTACTACTGCGCCCTCGCCTTTCGCGCGCACGATGGCGACTTCGCGTGCGTGATACCGTGGGTTCTCACCCTGCTTGTAGCTCGCCTCGTGCTCCTCGTCGAGAATTATTGCGCCAAGATTTGCAACAGGCGCGAATATCGCCGACCGTGCCCCAACTGCGATCTTCTTGTCACCGCGCTTGAGTGCGAGCCATGCATCGTATCGCTCTCCATCGCTCAGCGACGAGTGCAGCACTGCAATGGTGTCGCCAAATACAGCCCGGAATCGGTCTACGGTCTGCGGGGTAAGAGCAATTTCTGGAACCAGGACGATCGCCCCCTGATCGCGCTCCAGCACAACCTTCTTGAGCAGCTCGATATACACGAGCGTCTTTCCACTGCCCGTCACGCCATGCAGCAGGAACACTTCACCAGGATCTGCGGCACTCATTCTGTCTATCGCCCGAACCTGTTCGCGCGTGGGGATATGTGTTGAAGGGAGCGCGCGGTTGCGTGAAGCAAATGGATCACGGTCGACCGCTTCACTGGAAATGGCTACGAGTCCGCGCGTCTCCAGCGCCTTGATCACCGACGACGAAACGCTGAGCTGTTGGGTCAGGTGATCGATGCTGCTCCGGCCGCCAAGCGATTCGAGAAGCTCGAAGAGCGCGCGCTGCTGCTTTGCACGACCGAATGTTGCATCCCGTTCGCTCAATGAAAGCGCAGGCGACACAATCTCGATTATTCGCTGGGTCTTGCGCGGAGGATCGGACTGTCGCGCACCTGTCAGCGCCGCCGGGAGCGCAGCACGTAAAACTATTCCCAGAGGAATCACATAGTACTCGGCGATCCACTCGCAAAGCGCGAGCATCTCGGCAGTGACGACCGGTTCGACATCCGGCACCGACTTGATACTCTTTGGCTTTCGCTTCAGCTCCTTCCCCGCACTATCGCCCTGAACGATTCCGACGAAGTCACGATTGCGAAACTGCACGACAACGCGCGAGCCTACATGAACGCTTTCAGAAAGCTCTTCAGGGACAGTGTATGTGAAGTTCTGGTATACGGGGACTGGAAGCGCGACTTCCACTCTGCGCTCAGCCACCGCGCCGCCTTAAGCCTGAGCGACTGGAGCTTCGGCGGTCGTTACGCCCAAGCCAGGTGCAGACGGCAATGAAATGTTGCCGCCTGCAATCGATGCTCCCCTGTAGGGATCCTCGGCGAGCAGCGCTGCCCCGTCGAAGTCAGCTGCATCGAGGAGAGGGGCAAGCTGCGCAATCGCGCTAATGCCAAGGCTCGTTTCGATCATGCAGCCAGCCATCACCTTCAGTCCGAATGCGCGCGCAGTGTGAATCATGCGGATGGCTTCGCGCAGACTTCCGCACTTGGCCAGCTTGATGTTGACACCGTCAACTGCATCTGCGAGTCGCGGAATGTCTGTCGTCACAAGACAGGACTCGTCAGCAAACACTGGAATCCTGGAGCGCTCACGAGTGAAACGAAGTCCCTCGATGTCCTGCGCGGCTACGGGCTGCTCCAGCATCTCGACGCCCATATCCGAGAGGAACCCGCTCATTTGTACTGCGTGCGCCGGAGTCCATGCAGCATTCGCGTCAACCCTCAACCGCTTATCGGGCGCTGCCTCGCGAACAACGCGCACGATCTCTTCGTCCCTGTCGGTGCCGAGCTTGATCTTGAGAATCGGATACTGCGCTGCGTCCGCTACCCGTTGGCGCAGCCCGTCGTTGTCGGCGATGGCGATAGTGTAGCTGCTCTGCGGATTGGTGCTCGACTCCAGACCCCAAAGGCGATGAACGGGAATTCCGAGCTTCTTGCCAACGAGATCGTGCAGCGCTGCGCTTACCGCGGCGCGGG
>JANLYJ010000189.1:0-3271 GCA_031365555.1 Gemmatimonadaceae bacterium
TGTACCAGTCGCCCAGGCCCGTTGTACCCGAGACGGTTGGCGTGACTGTCGGAGTCGAATCATCACGCCTGATTACTGTGAGACCCGAGGTTTCCAATCCTGCGCCGCTCTTTCCAACGCAGCTGAACGTCGTTCCCGCACTATTTGTCGTAAGTGTCGAAGCGGGGCATGGCGCCGCTACACCCGACGGTCCATTGGCCGTTACAAGCCAAGACACGTTCACATCAGTGGAGAACCACCCATTGAACGATGTTCCGGTTGGGACTGGAATAACTGTTGGCGAGGAAGCATCACGCTTGATGGTAATCGACCTGGTGTCGGTTCCACCGGCTGAAGTTGCTGTGCACGAGAAAGTCACGCCATTGGTGTCAGCCGTCACCACCGACGCCGTGCACGGGGGTGAAGTGACTGGAGTTTCGGCGTCCTTCACATCCCATGAAACGTTGACGTCAGACGTGTACCATCCGCCAGTGCCCAACGTTCCCGAGGGGATCGGAGTGATGACGGGGGGAGTGTTGTCCAGTTGCGAACGAGTCGGGTCACGCGGATACGCATCGAGCTCGTTGGGAACCCCGTCGCCATCGATGTCCGGGTCGCAGACATCACCGGCAGCATCGCCGTCCAGGTTCGCCTGATCGGCATTGGCAGCGAGAGGGCAGTTGTCATTCGCATTCGGAATTCCATCGCCATCCAAATCAGGATTGAGCGGCGGCGGAGGCGTCGTCGTCGTTTCAAGAATGAACTTGCCACCCGCCGCACCGCCGCCATCGAGGATGATGAATTCGAGGTTGTGCGTTCCATTCAGCGTGAGCCCATAAGAAACCTTGGCCGCGCTCCGGTCGTCGTTCTGTACGCCAACCAGCGTTCCATCCAGATAAATCCAGGAGCAGTTGTCGGCCATGAGCCGGATCACGAACGATCCGTTTCCGACGACCTGCGTCCGATATTTTGTCCAGTTCCAGAAGCCCGGGCTGGCGGCGCCGGAACCCGAAGAACTCAAATTGCTCCACGCATTGATCCACGGCGCGAAAAACACGTCATTTGCCCACGGATGCCCGGTGAGGACAAATGCATTGTGGGGATTCACCCAGTTCGCATTGAGACCGACTTTCGGAGTTGCCGTGCAATACTGTTGATAGACGCCCGAGCGGCTCTGCTCGCCAATTGCGTTCCAGGTCGTCACATTGGTGCCGCTGGTATAGACGATGTCACTCGTTCGATTCGCGAGGATAGCCGTCGTTGCCTCTTCTTTTGGCGCGACCGGTACGGACTCACATGAAACAGCTGCAGCTATCAGGAATCCCGAAAGTGTCGATCTAATCCTCATCGCCTGTCCTCTCTATAGTATTGGGGGCTGTACAAAACGCCGCCGGCTGCTCTCGGCGACGGAAGTGCACACGCGACATTACGTCCTGGCGGGTGTCAGCACACCCCTCCCCAATCGGGGAGGGTGGCTAGATCAGGTCTTACGCCCGAGCCACAGAGCTGTCAGACCTTTGCGGCCGCTTACTCCGAATTTCCGCAGCACGTCGCGGACATAGGTGTGCAGACTGGAAGTTGCGACGCCGAGAAGTGAGGCGATCACCTTCTCGGACTGATCGGTTAGCAGGAGAGCGAGAACCTTGCGTTCGATCGGGGTCAGCGGACTGCGCGCGACAAGAAGACCGTGCGAGAGTAGAACGTCCCGATGAAACCATGTCAGCCCGCGCATCGCGTACAGTGCGATGTCGCGCTGCCCTTCAGTGAATGGGTCATCAGGGCGCATACGCAGAAATCCGTAGTACCCTTCGGACTGCGGACTCACGGGTACGCCCACAACCAGAGAGTCGTGAACACCGCGATCCAGATAACCCTTATATGTATCGCTCTTGAACCAGTCGTCCGAAACGAGGTCGCGCAGGCGACATGCCCGGTAAGATCCCGCCAGGCGGGCGTGCGCTACAGTCGCTTCGTCAACAGCGCCCTGATCGATCGACCGGATTCTGTTCTTTGTAAACGAGCTGTCTTCCGGCAGAGGCCGAAGATACTGAATGCAGCGTGGCCGCCAACCCTTGAGTGGATCGGCGTCACTTTCGACGACATTCACTGCGCCGAACCAGTATTCGTTCTGCGCATCGACGATTTCTGCGACACTCTGGAGCAGAAAGAGCAGCGCTACCTGGGTTTGCGAGGCCTCGAATGAACCGATGTCATCCCACAGGTCGTGGATTCGGTCACGCATCGCACCATCCAGCGTCGCCGCCGGGACTCGATCGAATTTTATTTTTTAGACTCTGAACAGGTGGCCGTCACTGCGCCGTGGCGAGATCCAAATATAATCAGGGACTGGGCGGTCGGGGCTTGCGGGATCGAGGCCCTTCGCGTGTCATCGTCCCCCATGTCATATCGCCGCGAATATAGCGCGGAAACGCACGCAGCCTGTACCACACGGTAAGCTGACGATACCCGAACGATTCAAGAATCGAATATCCGAGCAGCATGGCCAGATCCCGCCTGCTTGCATATCGCCGAAAACTTATTTCCTCGAGCAGAACGGCCCAAAGCGAAAGCAAAAATCCGTATCCGAGCGAGACGCCAAAAAAGAGGAGAGCCATCTTCACGTCGATGATTCCGAAAAAAAGGCTCACAATGAGCAGCACATAGCCCGCGGCTTCGACAGCAGGAGCCAGCATCTCGCCAATTGCGTAAAAAGGAAATGCTACCATTCCAACAACCCCGTAGCGCGGATTGAAGAACATGTCTCGGTGGGCCACAACCGTTGCAATCAGTCCACGGTGCCACCGCTCGCGCTGAGTAGATAGAACCTTGAGCGTAACTGGTGCTTCCGTCCACGCTACGGGGTCCGGAACGAAGGTCGTGACATCATGTGAATTGATTCTGTGCAAATACTTGTGCAGGCGCACGACGAGGTCGAGGTCTTCAGTAACGGTGCCGGGATTGTATCCGCCAATTGCCTGGAGATATTCAGTCTTGAACAGTCCAAACGCACCCGAAATAATCAGCCCGCCTCCCAGTGGATTCCAGCCGAGGCGGCCAAAAAGAAACGCGCGCAGATACTCGACAGTCTGAATACCAGGCAGCCAGCGCCTGTCAACATGAGCCTCGACGACTCGACCATGTTCTACCGAGGAACCGTTGGACACGCGGATTGTTGCCCCGACGGCGGCGACTGCCTCACCAAGCAGGAAGGGACGAGCGAGTCTGAGCAGCGCATCCCGCTCGATGAAAGTGTCCGCGTCAACAGCGAGCACATAGGGATACCGCGCTGCAT
>JANLYJ010000198.1:0-2969 GCA_031365555.1 Gemmatimonadaceae bacterium
CGCGAGCTCACGCGTGATCGTCTGAACCGCCATTTCGCTGGCGACTTCGCCAGCTGCATGACCGCCCATGCCATCTGCGACGATAAAAATCCCACGATGCTCGTTTGCGTCGGCGAACAGGTTGTCTTCGTTCGCCTTACGCATACGGCCTACATCAGTGCGTGCTGAAACTGCAAAATGCATCTAGTAGTAAACGAGTATTAAGAAAAAAGGGGAAAGCGTAAGGTACGGGTCGCAAAAAAGGGCGGCAACCTCAACCCGCCCTGGATAGCTCGCGGGCATCTTCACCCGCCTGCAGACGCCACAATCTATAGTATAGCCCTCCCCGTGTCATAAGGTGCTCGTGAGTGCCCCGTTCGGACACCTCCCCATGGTGCAGAACCAGGATTGTGTCTGCTTCCCGAATGGTGCTGAGCCTGTGAGCCACGGCTATGGTCGTTCTTCCGGCCAGAAGCACCCGTAAGGCTTCCTGAATCTCGTACTCGACCTGGCTGTCCACCGCGCTCGTGGCCTCGTCCAGAATCACCAGGGCCGGATCGGCAGCCACCGCGCGCGCAAACGATAGCAGCTGTCGTTCGCCTACGCTGATTGACGCGCCCCGCTCACCCAGTACCTGCCTGTAGCCATTGGGAAGCCTGCGAATCACCCGGTCGGCGCCAACCTTCTCGGCTGCTGCAATCACATCGCTTTCAGCTACCGGATTGGCCAGCCTGATGTTGGTCAGGACATCGCCGGCAAACAGAAAAATGTCCTGCTGCACATAGCCGATGAGGGCGCGCAGCTGCTGGATAGGAATCTCGCGGACATCTACACCATTGATGAGAATGCGACCCTTCTGGGGATCATAGAATCGCATCAATAAACTGATCACAGTCGTTTTTCCCGCGCCCGTGTGGCCAACTATGGCGAGAGTGTTTCCAGCATTTGCCTTGAAGCTCACGCCGCGCAGAACCCACTCCGGTTCGTCACTCTCGACCCTGGCCTTGTCGCGCGAGAGATGGCCAAGATCGTAGGCAAACCAGACATCCTCGAAAACGACTTCGATAGGTGGTTCGACGAGAGGAGGCGCATGGGCGACGGCAGTGAGGCCCGTTTCCTCAGTGTCGGTCACTCCGGCAGGCGTGTCGAGCAGAGTGAAAATCCGCTCGGAGCTGGCCATCGCACTCTGGAGGATGTTGTACTTCTCGGACAGATCCTGAAGGGGCTGGAAGAAACGACGCACGAGCTGAAGGAATGCCGCAACAGTACCGACGGTGAGCGTTCCCGCTCCAACCCGTGATGCCCCCGCGATGAGGAGCAGAGCGAGCGCAACCGATGTGAGAATTTCGATTGCCGGGAAATAGAGAGCATAGACAGTTATCGATTTGAGATGCGAATCGAGGTGCGCCTGATTCAGCTCGGTGAATCGTCTTGCTTCCCTGTCTTCCTGCCCAAAGAGCTGAACGATCCGCATTCCCGTGATGCGCTCCTGCAGGAACGCATTGATGCGAGCGAGTCGGACACGAATGTCTCTGTACGTCTCGCGAACGTGCTTTCGAAAGAGGTGCGACACAAGCATTACGAACGGGATGACAGCGTACCCGACGAGTGCGAGCCGCCAGTCGATGAGGAACATTCCGATGCTGAGCGCGACGAGGGTAAACAGGTCACCCAGACCTGAAACAACTCCGGCCGTGAACAGCTCGTTCAGGGTCTCGACATCGGACGTGACACGTGTGATGAGGCGGCCAACAGGATTCCGGTCGAAGAAGGAAATGGGAAGTCGCTGCAGGTGCGCGAAAATCCGAAGACGCAGGTCGCGCATGACGCGCTGGCCAAGCGTGGTTGTGAGCCACGTTTCTCCGTAGGAGCAGAGAAACTGGGCGATGAGTGTGACCAGGAAAAGAACGCAGGAAGTGACGACCAATCCTGTGTTTTTCGCGGGAATTGCCACGTCGATGACCCGTCTGGTGAGCACAGGCCCCACGAGCTGCATGGCGCCTTCGACGCAGAGCAGGGCCAGGGCCCCAAATACGAGTAGTTGATAGGGCTTTACGTAGGCCAGCAGCCTGCGCATCAACTGGCTGTCGTACGCCTTGCCCAGTACGTCGTCTTCCTGGAGAGTTTCCTGTGAGGCCATTATTCGTATGCTAGTGAAGCTGGCGTTCTTATGCTACGCTTACGGCAGAGCGTGGTACGCAGGTTGCACGTGCAGGGCGCATTCGTCCGGTGCGAGACTGGACGAAAAACTTCCAGGAGGAAGACTCGAATGGTAATGAACCTCATTACGTGGGCAGTGCTCGGACTTATCGCCGGCGCAATCGCGAAGGCAATCATGCCCGGTAACGACCCGGGCGGTCTGATCGTCACGATGATCATTGGTATTATCGGCGCATTTATCGGCGGATTTCTCGCCAGCATGCTCGGACTGGGTGGCGGTGCAACAGGCTTCAACCTGCCAAGCATCATTACAGCAGTAATTGGCGCGCTCGTGCTTCTCTGGATCTACCGGATGGCAACGCGCACACGCGGACCACGCGTACCGTAACAACGCTCGCATAGACTAACGGGCGGACGGTGCCGCTCTGGCTATACTGGATTCTTCTGGGTCTCGTAGCCGGGACCCTCGCGAAGTATCTGGTACCAGGGCGTGACCCGTCCGGCTGCATAGTCACCGTAGTACTTGGGGCCTTCGGCGCTTTTGTCGGCGGCCTTATTGGTACCCGCTTTGGTTGGGGGCGCGTTGCGGTGGGGAGCTTTGATTTACGGTCGATCGGAATTGCTACGTTAGGGGCCATTGTATTGTTGCTCGTTGGCAGGCTTGTTAGGCGGCTTTAGCAGCTCTGGCCATTTCGCAGAAGTTTGCGTAGCCGGCAGCACTTAGCGACCGCAGCCGGGACCCGGTAGCCGAAGCTTTACAATCCTTCTACCGGCTCTTGGCTAAAACGCTAGATGCTGCCGGCTACGCGACCGCCGCGAAATGGCTGTTT
>JANLYJ010000203.1:0-4096 GCA_031365555.1 Gemmatimonadaceae bacterium
CGAACAGCTGAGACCAAATGCCCTGTTCCGCTACAGCTTCCGCGGCAACATGAACATTCAGATGAACCCGAAGGCTGATGTCGCCGTTTCGACCGCGTTCATCTCCAGTACTCAGCGCCTTCCGCAGAACGAAAACAACTCGCTTGGAATTACCTCAAACGGTTACGGTGGACCAGGCTATAGAACCAACGGGCCTGTGTCTGCGGGTGCTCCAAACCGCAATGGGTATCGCTTCTTCACTCCGGGCGATGCGTTTCAGGAAACAGTATCTCAGGAAATCAATCGTTTTATCGGAAGCATCTCTCCAAACTGGCGTCCGCTCAGCTGGCTCACGGCTCGCGGAAATTTCGGCGTCGACTTTACGAATCGCGTTGACAGCGACCTCTGCCGCAACGGCCAGTGTCCGGACTTCAGCACGTTCAGGCAGGGTTTCAAGTTCAACAACAGAACGAATTTCTTTCAGTATACAACTGACGTAAGCACGACAGCGCAGTTTGGACTTACCGACGCGATTAATTCTAGGACTACCGGAGGATTGCAGTATTTCCGCCGCGTCTTCCAGCGCAACGGAGCGAATTCGACGATTCTTCCGCCGGGTGCTACAACTGTTACAGCCGGCTCCGTTTTCGGCGGTAGCGAAGTCACGGATTACAAGATTACGGCGGGTGCATTCCTCGAGCAGACTTTCTCGCTGCACGATCGACTGTTCCTTACCGGCGCTTTCCGCGCGGATAACAACAGTGCGTTCGGGGCCAAGTCAACGGTCGCGATTTATCCGAAATTGCAGGCGTCGTGGATTGTGTCCGAGGAGCCGTTCTTCCCGACACCGAGCTTTCTGAATCAGTTCCGTTTGCGCATGGCGTATGGACAGTCCGGAACGTCCCCTGGAGCAAACGACGCTCTTGCGTTTTTTGCGCCTACAAGCGTGAACCTTTCAGACAATCCGACATCTGCCATTATTTTCAGCGCAGTCGGCAACCCGAATCTGAAACCCGAGCGTGCCACCGAACTTGAGGGTGGTTTTGACCTCGACATGTTTGATAATCGCATGTCGCTCGCGCTTACTGGATATAAGAAGCGCACGAGCGACGCACTTCTTTCCCGGATCATTGCCCCGTCTGTGGGCGCTTCGTCCTCACGTTTTGAAAACGTAGGAGCTGTCACCAACAATGGCGTCGAGATGAGCCTGCATGGTCAGCTGATCGATACCAAAATGATTGCTTTCGATGGCACGGTTAACTACGCAATGAATAACAATAATCTTGCGTCTCTTGGCGGAATTCCGCCTATCATTGGTACCGAAATCCGCGAACTGGAGGGATATCCATTGTTCGGAGCGTGGGGCCGACCGATCCTTAGCTTCACTGACATCAATGGAGACGGCATCCTCACGGCGAACGAAGTGGTAGTTGGTGATTCGGCGGTATTCCTTGGGAGAACGTCGCCCAAGACTGAAGTGACCTTCAATCCGGGTTTCGACTTTTTCAACCGGAAGCTGCGGTTGACGGCGAGCATTGACCATAAGTCGGGATATGTACTGAAGAATTCAACCGAGCGTATTCGCTGCCAGTCCCGCCTCAATTGCAGAGGAATTGCTGATCCGACCGCTCCATTGGCGGAGCAGGCAAGGGCAGTGGCGCTGCGTGACCATCCTGCTAGGACGCAGGCGGGGTACTGGGATGACGGCCGCTTCACAAAGCTGCGTGAAGTTGCTTTGACAGTACGCGCACCTGATTCGTGGATGCGCAGTGGGTTCCTCGCAGGAAACAAGATGAGCTTCACTATTGCAGGTCGTAACCTGAAGACCTGGACCCGTTTTACGGGTATCGACCCGGAAGCGGCGGCCGGTGCGGAAGGTGAGATCCAGGACCCGTTCCAGGCCACACCACCTCCGACGTTTTATACCTTCCGCGTCAATCTTGGCTTTTAATCAACCGACTAACTCACAGGCTCAACTTTCATGACCATAAGAGGCAAAAAAAGCCGCGCGATGAGGGGTATGTCGGTTGCCATGGCAGCCGCAATCGCTCTTCTCGCAGCGTGCAATAAAGATCGAATTCTCGACGTCACTGATCCCGACGTCATCAACCCAACGGATGTTGCGTCGGCCCCGGCGGCCGAAGCTCTCCGACTTGGCGCCCTAGCACGAGTCAACGATGCCACCAGCGGTGGCAGCGGCGGGTCATTGGGAGAAGGCGCGTTCTTCTTCGGCGGACTGCTTGCCGACGAATGGCGTTCAGGCGATACCTTTTTCCAGCGTGACGAGACTGACCAGCGCAGCATCCAGGATATCAACTCCGGGATGACAGTTACTGCGCGCCAACTGTACCGCATGCGTACCTCGGCGGTGCAGGCGATTCCGGCGCTGAAGCAATACCTGCCGCTTCAAGTTTCGTCGGTGGGACAGATGTACTGGGTCCGGGGTTACGCAGAGACGCTAATCGCAGAGAACTTCTGTAATGGAACTCCGGTTAGTTCCCTGGGTGCTGCCAACGAAATCATTGAAGGTGCACCTGAGACCAACGCGCAAGTCTACGCGCGTGCACTCGCCAGTTTCGACTCAGCGCTGCTCAACGCGCCTGCCGGAGAGGCACGTTCCGATACTGTGAAGTGGCTGGCAGGGATTGGTAAGGCGAGAGTGCTCACCAACCTTGGTCAGTATCAACAGGCAGCCGCGGCCCTCGCGCTTGCCAACGTCCCTGACAACTTCAGGTTCCTGACTTTCCATTCGCAGGCAACTGTTGATAATCAGATCTGGGCCCTTAACAACAGCGCTGGCCGCTACGTTGTCGGGGAACGCGACGGAACAGTCGGACTGAACTTTGCGACTGCCAACGACCCCCGTGTTCCAGTTTGCGTTGGGGGCAGCGCGGCGTGCAGAGCGTTGGATCCAGGCCAGACACGCGCTGTTTCTTTCGACAATAATTTTGGCGCCGGTACAGTGGGTGGACCCTTCTATGTCCAGATGATTTTTCCGACCCGAGAAGCTGACGTTGCGATTTCCACCGGCACCGAAGCGCGACTCGTGGAAGCCGAAGCTTCACTCAGATCTGGAGATGTTACTGGCTTCTTGGCGAAGCTGAATTTCATGCGTGCCAATTTCAACACGTTCAAGCAGCCCGCAAATCCATGCACCGCAACTGGAACAACGATTACGGGATGCCCTGTAATTCCAGCGGGCGGCAACCTTTTGGCCCCGCTCACCGATCCCGGGACACAGGCCGCGCGCGAGGATCTTCTCTTTCGTGAACGCGCCTTCTGGCTGTTCAGCACCGGCCACCGTCTTCCTGATCTACGCAGACTTGTTCGTCCGGCGAGTCAGGGCGGTTTCGGTCGTCCGGAAAGCACGGTTTATCCGAACGGCACATTCCTGAAAGGTGGCGTCTACGGCACCGATAAGATGCTTGTGATCCCAACCGCTGAACAGAACAACAGTCTGTCCAAAGGCTGCACGGACAGGAATCCATAAGCGAGTTTTTTAAAAAAAAGCCCCTCGATGTGAGGGGCTTTTTTTATTGGCTTCTAGTCCATACGAGAATGACGCCGCACATGCTCGTGACTGGGTCGGTGAATTCAATTGGCACGCCTGCGGGGGAGTTGTAGACTTCTATTCCGGCGACGGCGTCGGGATCCGTGACTTCGTCAATCTCTACATTTCGCATTCGTTTTCCATCGATCCAGACAGTTGGCTGGCAGCCTCGAATTCGAACGAGGTTGCCGAAACCTCGGCCGGCGCGAACTGATGCCCCGGGAATTTTCCGCAGCATGTCGCTTATATAAACCGGCTTGCGCAGTGAAATCTCAGCTCGATCGATGAAGCGGGCAAAACCAACCTTCGCTCTTCTCTCGTAGAAATCACGAAGGCGCCCTTCCGCGTGCTCGGTGATTACCTGAGTCAGTTCAGTCGGGACGTCATGCATGACAATCCGGACTGGTTCCAGATTTTTCTGTGGATCGAGACCCAGTGCAACGGACGCGGGCATATACCCTATACGACGGGCAGAAAGCCGGTACGGCCCGGCAACGACATTGTCGAAGGAAAACTCGCCGGCGGACGTTGTCCTTGATATCGCCACCAGGTCACCCTGTTTGAGCA
>JANLYJ010000220.1:0-2321 GCA_031365555.1 Gemmatimonadaceae bacterium
GGAGTGATGATGGCGCGCGCCCAGCGCGGATATCTCGGCTTCGGCGCCAGAAGAATGCGTCGGCGCAGATTCTCCAAATGCAGGGGCGATCTTCGGCTTTGCAGAGATTGCGGACATCGCTTCCCATAATGCCTTGGCTTACTGCCTATCACGGATAATGTCCGGTGCTCGTTACAGAGCTGACGCGAAAATAAGCACCCCAATCTCCACCCAAAACCCGAGGCACTTCTGGCAAACTCGTTCAGTGGCAGTTATGAAAGCGCCTCACAGGGATTCACGCTCCACAATGAAGTGTCCAGGCCTTATACCGGCCCTCGTCATTGCCGACGATGCGCGGCTTGCCGCCCAGGTTTCGTGCTTTCTCGCGCGTCCCGGCTCTTATGTCCCTGTCGTCGATGGCCCGCGCATGACGCTGGAGGACCACGATGCCGAGGTGATCCGCCGCAATAATGCGGCAGCCAGAGTGAAGGCCCATTCCATCGTATTTGCCGGACTGTCGGACGAGGCAGCTACTGCCCTGCTGGGGCATCTGCCCTTGAAACGGGTCAAACGGGTTAGGTCGCTTGCCGACGTGCAGGCGCTACCGCGGGGTAGTCCGCCGCCTAAGACACCCCCACTTATCTGGGGACGAGACCGAATCGGCATCGGTCTCCTAAAGGCCCTCCGCGCGCGCACCAGTATCGAGTTCACTGAGGCTGCTTCACCTATCGAGAGCGTGCCGCCCAAATCGGAACATTTGGTGGTTTGCGAAGAAGGTGAGGAACTCTCTGAAGTCATTGCGGCTAACTACGCATTCGCACTTCGCGCCGGGCTCTGCCTCATACCAGAAGTGGACAAAGCCAAGTCGGAAGCGCTTCTGGAGCGATTCTACAGCCTGTATGACGAGCACAGCGTTTCGCAGACGGAAACCCTGGAAAGGCTGCGAGGCCAGTTGGTGTCACTGTGTGGCAACCTGCATATTCCGCCGGCAAGTTCCATCACCTTCATCACGGGGCGGCTGCCATACGGCTTCGCTTTCTCTAACACACCATCGACGCACCTCTTCAAATATCCCGATCTCGGTCTTTCCGTCATCAACGGCCTGGCTGCCGAGCAGCCTGGCACCCGGGGCGTCAATGTAGCGGTTCTCGTTGACCCGGAAACAACGGATGCGCCTGAGATCACGGCCGCCACAAAGCTCCTACCGGAGAAGAGCATATTCGTGCGGGGCTATAGGGGGCCTGGAGCGAATGTGACCGACATTTCGCACATGGTCGAGCTCTTCCCGTACGACATACTTGTGATTGCCACGCATTGTGGCGATGCACCGGGCTATCGCTGTACATATGAATTCAAGGATTCAGAAGGGCTCGACCGCAGGGTAGTCTTGGATATCGCTATTGGCGTGGGCCACGCAGATCAGGACGAAATGGTCCACGTCACAGAGTTCATGTACATCCGCTCGCTAGACGGCGTCGACTGGAGCGACGAGGATAAAAAGAAATCCATATACGTCGGCACGGCAATGCAGGACTTCTTCGAGCGGATTCGGGAGAAACCCGTGTTGGAACCCGTTTCCAAGGAGGATATCCCGCGCGTGCTCAGCTCGGCCGCACTGAAGATGTTCGATGACAACTTTATTGCGCTGCCGCGTTCGCTCGCCGGTGAGGGCACGCCAATTGTCATCAACAACGCATGCGCTTCATGGCACCGGCTGGCCGAGACATTCACATTCGGGAATGCGCGCGCCTATATCGGGACCCTGTTCCCGGTCTCAACCAGCGAGGCCCATGACGTCGTGGTCGGGGTGCTGGATAAGCACTTTGGCAAGCCGCTGCCGACGGCGTTGTGGTCGGCGCAGTGCAAAGTCTACGGAAGCAGTGTCCGCAGGCCTTATGTGATAACCGGGGTGTATCCACAGCGGTTGCGGGTGACCCGCCGCGACGTGCCAGGCGATATTGTGCGGCAACTATCTAGGGGCCTTACGGCCTGGCGCGCCAAGCTTAAAGGAGTGTCACCAGACGACACGACGAAAGCAAAGGCGATGA
The DNA here is from genome assembly GCA_031365555.1 of Gemmatimonadaceae bacterium. GTDB lineage: Bacteria > Gemmatimonadota > Gemmatimonadetes > Gemmatimonadales > Gemmatimonadaceae > UBA4720. The sequence goes on from JANLYJ010000220.1 coordinate 2,028, forward strand.
AGGAGTACGTAAATTACTACGAGCGCGAACTGACTTCATTTCGGAAGCGCTGGCCCTGACTCGCGCATGATGTGACTCCGCAAACTAGGCCATAGCTGAGTAGCGACGGCTACTTCTGCAGAAGTTCCGGATCAGCACCTAAGAACAGACATGGTCGATTACACGACCCGACCTCTTGGTGCCAAACAGCTCAAGTCCGATTCTGCATACGAGGGCCTAGAACACTCTCAGAAATGCGCCAACGAGCAGTTCGATCCGATACCTTCCGTCACGTGCCTGTCGCGGCGGGCCAGG
>JANLYJ010000221.1:0-3564 GCA_031365555.1 Gemmatimonadaceae bacterium
AAATATCCCGACGCCATTCGCAGCGCGCGAAAATAACTTTGCGATCCCGCGGCATCTGGTTCGCAACTGGTCTGCATCCGAGTTCCATAGGAACTACCGCGTGTGGCAGGGTACTGTAGAGTGAACATTCTTCAGGTCAACACTGCAGAACGCGGCGGTGGTGCCGCAGCCGTCGCGACATCGCTCAAGAGGAGTTACGCTGGCAAGGGACAGCAGTCGTGGCTGGCTGTCGGTCGAAAGGCGAGCCGCGACCCCGATGTCTTTGAAGTTCCCAACGACCGTGCACGGGGACAGTGGCCGCGGTTCTGGAATAGCGCGGCAGCTGCAGTAGGTAACTCCGGGATGCCCGCCGGAGGACGAGTCGCCGGAATTCTGCGGGATCTCGGCGCACCCGCGAGCGCGCAGGCAAGACGGGCCGGAAGCGAAGTCTTCGATTACCCGGGGACGTGGCTGATCCCAACCCTGGCTCCGGACACGCCTGATATCCTGCAGCTGCACAACCTGCATGGCGACTACTTCGACCTGCGCGCGCTGCCCTGGCTGAGTGAGCGAATTCCAACGGTGCTTACACTGCACGATGCGTGGCTGATGTCTGGACACTGTGCACATTCTTTCGACTGTGGCCGATGGGAGGTTGGGTGCGGTATCTGTCCCGATCTGTCGATACTGCCCGCAATTCCCAGAGACGACACCGCCGCAAACTGGCAGCGCAAGCGCAAGATTTTTTCGCGGAGCCGAATACGGGTGGTAACGCCGTCCAAGTGGCTGATGAATCGCGTCGAGCGCTCGATGCTTGCCCCTGCAGCTATTGAGAAAGTTGTGATTCCAAATGGAGTTGACCTTGCCGTTTTTTCGCCGGGGGACCGTAACGAGGTCCGGAAGCGGCTCGGGCTGCCACTGGACCGGATCATTCTCGTATTCGCCGCGAACGGCATTCGCGAAAACGTCTGGAAGGATTTTGCATCACTGCGCGAGGCGATCACAATTCTCGGATCATCTTCAACCGTGCGCGACGTGATGTTCGTTGCTGTCGGCGAGAGCTCGCCGCCCGAACAGTACGGAAGCGCGACAGTTCAGTTCGTTCCCTACGTCGAAGACGAAACGCGGATGGCCGATTATTACCGGGCCGCCGACATCTATATTCACGCGGCTCGGGTGGACACATTCCCCAACACTGTGATCGAAGCCCTTGCCTGCGGAACGCCGGTAATTGCGACGGATGTTGGCGGCATTCCCGAGCAGGTCGTGTCGCTCGACCTTCACAATGGCGGAGGAGCGGGCAGGGAGAGGGCGACCGGGATACTGGTCGAACCTGCGAATGGCCCTGCACTCGCTGGCGCAGTGGAATATCTTGCCGGAAGCCCGGAAGTTCGAAAACAGCTGGGTGCCAATGCTGCCCTCGACGCGCGTACGCGATTCAATCTCGAGGTGCAGGCGTCAGAATATTTAAGACTATACGAGCAAATGGTCAGTTCATCTCACGGTGGTTCTAATCAGAAGACGGCAATGCGAGCACCAACGCCTCAGGAAGTCGAGCAGGAGCTGCGTGCTTTGCGGGAAGTAGAATCGGTTGGAGCGAACCGTGGCTAAGCCCGTTGTTTCGGTTGTCCTGGGTTCGTTCGAGCGCCTGGACTTTCTAAAGCTCACACTCGATACGCTACGTGCCGAGCTTGACTCGGTCGCGCACGAGATCATCGTTGTGGATGGCGGCTCCAGTGACGGCACGCTCGAATGGCTTGTCCGGCAGAAAGACGTCATCACGATTGTTCAACACAACCGTGGAGACTGGCGCGGACGGAAGGTAGAGCGGAGAAGCTGGGGTTACTTCATGAACCTCGGATTTCGCGCGGCAAATGGAAAGTTCGTTTGCATGGTGAGCGACGACTGCCTCGTCGTACCGGGCGCGATTCGTGAAGGCATCAGGAAATTTACGGAGGAGCTGGAAGGCGGGGTCAAACTTGGTGCGCTCGCATTTTTCTGGCGGAACTGGCCGGAAGACGAGAACTACCTGGTCGGCTACACTCTAGGCAAAAAGCTCTTCGTTAACCACGGGATGTATCTTCGTTCTGCACTCGAAGAGGTGGGTTTCATCGACGAGGATACCTACCTGTTTTATCATGCCGACGGCGACCTGTGCCTGAAACTTTGGAACGCCGGCTATACGTGCGACTATTCCCCCAAGTCGTACATAGAGCACTACACGCATGCAAACCGGAAAGTCCGCGCCACGAACACAAAACACCAGACCGACGACTGGAACGCATACATAGAGAAGTGGTCGGGAATCTTTTATTCTCCCGGAGACGAGGAAGTGGGGTCATGGAAGATTGTCGAGTATCGTGACCCGACGAATACCGCGAGCCGGTTTCGCAAACTTCATGGGTTCCGAATTGGATCACGCTTAAAAAAGGCGATTAAGAAGATGCTTGGCCGTCACGGTTACCTCGAGTCATCAACGCGTGTCGTACGGCGACTGAGGGGGACCGCGCCCTGATTACAAGTCTATTTAATCGCGTGCTGACCCGCGCACGTCGCGTCGCGAGGTTCCGTACCGAACTTCGCACATTTGAAAAACTTGCACGCGACGCCACTGAAAGGTTTCCGTTCAGCCGGGACGACCTTTATCCGCAGCTGAGCGATGCAACTGCTACCACCGCGTTTGACAGGCACTATGTATTTCATCCGGCGTGGGCCGCGCGTATTCTCTCGGAAACCAGACCGAGTGAGCACATCGATATCTCCTCAACGCTGAACTTCTGCGCGATCGTCTCCGCCTTCGTTCCGATTCGTTTCCTGGACTATCGGCCTGCGGCGCTGGACCTTTCCAATCTCGCTTCGATGCCTGGCGACCTGCAGGCCCTTCCATTTCCTTCCGGCTCTGTTGAATCGCTGTCATGCATGCACACGATCGAGCATGTCGGGCTCGGACGGTACGGCGATGCGATGGATTACGATGGGGACCTGAAGGCGATTGCGGAGCTGAAGCGGGTCCTGGCTCCGGGAGGGAATCTGCTTTTTGTGGTTCCCGTTGGAAAACCCAAAATCATGTTCAACGCCCACCGCATTTACGGTCACGATCAGGTTGTTTCGGCTTTCGCCGATTTGGAACTGCGGGAGTTTGCCCTCATCCCCGACGATCCGAAGGAAGGCGGGCTCATTCGCAATGCAACAAAAGCGCAGGCCGATGCGCAGTCCTATGGTTGCGGCTGCTACTGGTTTCAGAAGCCAGCAACCGCCTGAAGCTGCCTGACCGGGTTTACCTGGTAGGACCCACCCCGCCTCCCTTGGGCGGTGTGAGCGTCTATATCGCACGATTGTCGCGTATCCTTCGCGACGATGGCAAGGTCGTACTCAACGTAAATCTCGCTGCCGCCCGCGGTTTCAGAAAAATCGCACTCGTACTCAAACTTATTTTCGACCCCAGGCCGGCCGAGTATCAGGTGCACGCATTCGACTTTTCCGCTATGGCCGCCCTGCTGATTCGGCCGTTTTCGAAGCGCGTCGTGTACATGGATCATGGGACTGGTCTCTACAAGAACCGTCTGGCGGGCCTTCGAAAATTCA
>JANLYJ010000223.1:0-8213 GCA_031365555.1 Gemmatimonadaceae bacterium
AGGCAGCCCGCCAGCTCATTCGTCACCGTCACGTCGAGATCAATCAGAAGAACGTGGACGTTCCAAGCTTCCTCGTTCGTCCCGGTCAGGAAATTCGCGTTCGCATGAAGTCGCGCGAGCAGGTATCGATCATGGCAGCCATGGACCAGTCGTCCCGTGGTGCACCGCTTTCGTGGATCGCAGTTGATCGCGACACGTTCAGCGGCCGCATGCTCGAGCGTCCTACCCGCCCGAACATTCCGATCGCAGCACAGGAACAGCTGGTCGTCGAGCTCTACTCCAAGTAATCAACCCCGGGGCCCTAACCCCTGTACGGGCTCACCGCGCGTTAGGGGCGGGGTGGGACGTGATGAGGAAATAAATAAATGGCTAATGCAATAGATCTTCGCGGACTGGTTCGTCCACACCTGGTCGAATCCACGAAGCGTGAAGACAATCCGAACGTAGCAGAATTCCGCTTGCAGCCCCTCGAGCGTGGCTTTGGCCACACCCTGGGAAATGCAATGCGCCGGATGCTGCTGTCGTCGCTCCGCGGGTCCGCTGTATGGGCGTTCCGCATCGACGGCGTTTTGCACGAACATCAGACAATCCCCGGTGTCGTCGAAGACGTTCACCAGATCATCGGCAACCTGAAGTCGCTCACGCTTCTTCTGGATGACGAGATCGAGAACACGATTCTCCGCATCACCAAGAGTGAGTCGGGTGCCGTGATCGCCGGCGACATCGAAGACCAGTCGGGCGTCAAGATCGTTGATCCCGCGCATCACCTGTTCACCATGCAGGATGACCGCGACATCAACATCGAGCTGTACGTGAACAAGGGCCGCGGGTACATCGAAGCGGACCAGCATGTCATGGACAAGAGCCTCCCGGTTGACGTTGTACGCATCGACTCCATCTACAACCCCGTAAGGCGCGCTAATTTTTCTGTAGCAGAAACACGCGTCGGACAGCGCACAGACTACGATCGTTTGACGCTGACGCTCGAGACGAACGGCACGATTTCGCCTGAAGAGGCAGTCTCGTACGCCGCTGCTCTCGCACAGACGCACTTCCAGTATTTCGCAAGCTTCGGCTCGCATGCATCGGCTCCGCTCACGCCTGGCAGCGACATGCCCGGCAGCGATGGACACAAGCTCGCGGAGCTGCTGCGCACACCAATCGACGATTTCGAGCTGAGCGTGCGGTCTGTCAACTCGCTCAAGAATTCGGCGATTCGCACTCTTGGAGATCTCGTTCGTCAGACCGAGAGCCAGATTCTCCAGGTCAAGAATTTCGGAAAGAAGTCGCTCAACGAGATCGCTGATCTCCTCGAGCGTGAAGGACTCAACTTTGGCATGAAGTTCGAGGATTCACCCGATGGCATAAGGGTCGTCGATCGTGGAACTCCTCCGAACCGAAACCTCGCGCCCGTCGGTGCTGACGACGACGAGGGAACTGATGGGAACGGGACAGGGGCCCTGTAAGTAATGCGTCACCGTAAAGCAGGACGGCAGCTACGCCGCACCAGTGAGCAGAAGCTTGCTCTCATGAGAAGTCTCGCACAGGCGCTGATCGAGCGCGGTGCAATCGAGACGACTGAGGCGAAGGCAAAGGAGCTGCGTCCATTCATCGAGAAGATCATCACCAAGGCGAAGTCCGGCACGCTGCATTCACGCCGCCTCGCAGGCCGTCACGTGCAGAAGCGCGAGATCGCCGACAAGCTGTTCGCTGAAGTCGGTCCGAAGTTCGCGACCCGCCAGGGCGGATACACACGCATTCTCAAGACCGGACATCGCAAGGGTGACGGCGCAGAGATGGCACGCATCGAACTGGTGGACTAATGGCACCTATCAAGAGAAATCGCTGCTACGTCTGTGACAAGGGCGTTGCATACGGAAACAATGTTTCGCACGCGAACAACAAGACCCGCCGCACCTGGAAGCCCAATCTTCAGGTCGCACGTGTTGTCGCTGACGGCAAGATCGTGAAAATCAAGGTGTGCACGCGCTGCCTGGCCGCTGGGAAGATCCAGAGAGCGCCCCGCGGAGTTTCCGCCGCGTAAGCAGGCCAGTGTACAAAAGTTTTGAGGGAGCTCTTTGCGGGGCTCCCTTTTTCGTCCTCATTTAGTTGGGGTATCATTAAGTCATGACCCAGAGAATTTTCGTGCGAACCCTGGCGGTGCTATTTGCACTCATGCCTGCCGCCGCCGTTGCGCAAAGAGCAGACACAATTCACGCGAGTGGCTACATCGCGGCTGACTACGAGTACTCGCACTTCTTTGAAGGCCCGGATCCGTGGCAGCTTGCCTCCTTTTCGGTCGGGCACAAGACGTCGCACGGATCCATCATCGGGCGGGCAAATTTTGCGCGGCGCTTTGGTAACCAGGGAATCCAGGGCGAGGTGGATGCCTACCCGCGCCTTGGGAAAAACGTTTACGGCTATGTGAACGTCGGCTACTCCGAGGCGAACGTGTTTCCGCACTGGCGTTCTGGCGCCGAGGTTTTCGCGAGCCTTGCACAGGCCTGGGAAGCGTCACTCGGATACCGCCAGCTTCGGTTTGGAGGTGCGCCCACTACACTGTATACCGGATCGGTGGGGAAATACTCCGGCAACTGGTGGACTTCGCTGCGGCCCTTCATAAGAAAGAAGGACCAGGGACTCGCCAGTTCTCTCGGTCTCACAGTGCGCCGGTACACCATCGATGGCGACAACTATCTCGGCGCTACGCTTAGTGGGGGCAGCTCTCCCACCGATCGGATCGACCCAAGTCAGCTCGCGCAGACACGGTCATGGTCAGCGGGCGTCCAGGGTTCGTGGACGTTTCAGCCGAGACGGACGATGAACTGGTCGCTGGGCTATGACAAGGAGACTCTGGCCAATCGGAACCAGCGTCGCAGGTTCGATACATCGATTGGAATTCGTCTCGACCATTGACCGGTAAAGACTCGCGATTCGAGAGGGCGCTTTCTGACTACACTCGAATTTCAATCGCGCTTGTTCCTCTCGGCCTGCTGCTGCAGTTGTTCGAAGTCGTTCGCGTTCGGAGCATGCACCCGCTGCCACCCGGATCCGCCTCACCAATTGCGCAGGGATTTGCAGCCACCCTGATTTTCGCCGCAGGGTGCGTGGCCGTTTTCGCCATCCCGGCAATTGCTTTGTTGAGATGGCGTCCGCGTGCCGGACGGATTGTTTACAGACTCGTTATCAGTGTAATCGCAATTGCATCGGCGCTTCTGTCCGCCTATTTCGCAACAGCACTGATCCCCCTCGGCGATGACCTGTTTGGCTATTCAATCTCAGAGAGTATTGAAGCCGCCAAATCGTCTGGCGGTTTCGGATTGCTACCCATTGGCCTGCTGGTCGGTGCCGGCGTAGTTGCATGGCTTCTGACGGCATGGACACTCAGGCTCCGGACGAGTGTACGATTCGACCGAATCACTGTCGGCGGCGCATTTCTCATTGCCGCGGGTGTACCGATCCTTTTACCCGACGCTGAGACCTTTGCGTCCGACGAGCACTATTTCCTGGCGCTTAGCAAGCCGCTTTTTTTCGTAGAGAGTACGGTCAGCTATTTCACCGATCGGTCTTCAACCGACTTCAAGTTCGCCGGGTATCCGCTGCTGCATGTCAGCACGAGGGAAGATGTTCTCGGTCCCTTCCTCAACCGCGCGCCCTCGCCGCCGAATATTGTTGTCCTGATCGTCGAAGGTCTTGGAAGTGACTTCGTGGGAAATGGCGCGCAATACGGCGGCTTCACTCCTTACCTCGACTCGCTCACCACCCGCAGCCTTTACTGGGAAAACTTTCTCTCCGACCAGGGGAGGACATTTGGTGTTTTCCCTTCGCTGCTGGCATCCCTGCCGCCGGCTCGCGGTGGCTTCATGTCCCTTGGAGCCAACACGCCGATGCACGAATCGTTGGTGAGTCTGCTCGGCAAAGACGGGTACGAAACTAATTTTTTTACCGGGACACACGCGCACTTTGACATGATCGACACCTTCCTTGACCGTCAGGGAATCGGGCGCATCGTAGACCAAGCGGCGTTTCCTCCCTCGTATAAGGAGGGTTTTACCAATTCTGGCGGTTTTACCTGGGGGTATCCCGATGACGCCCTGTTCCGGCGGTCACTCGAAGTCATCGGACCAGCGACTCAAAATCCGCGACTCGACATTTATCTCACGATTTCCAGCCACGAACCCTTTCAGGCGCCGGGCATTGAACAGCTGCGCACGCGGTTCGATCAACGGCTGTCGGGAATGCGGATCGACGACAGGAAGCGCGAAGTGTACAAGTCATATCGGGATGTCTTTTCGACATTCATCTACGTGGACGATGCGATACGCGGGTTTTTCGATGCATATTCGCGCCGAGCTGATTTTGCGCGCACCATTTTCGTAATCACCGGTGATCACAGGATCATACCGGTCCCGGAAGAGTCACGAATTTCGAGATATCACGTTCCGCTCGTGATTTATTCTCCACTGTTGAAGCAGGCGCGCATCTTTCCTGCCGTTTCTTCTCACCTCGACGTCACTCCCAGCCTCGTCGAGCTCCTGCGAAATCAGTACGGGCTTACGCTCCCGGACACAGTTGCCTGGATTGGCACCGGCTTGGATACGAGTACGAAATTCCGGTCTGCGAAATCAATTCCGTTGATGCGTACCAAAAGTGAGGTGAGGGATTTCATGTCAGGCGATGGCATGCTTGCACGGGGATCCGCATACGAGGTCGATCCCGGGTTGGTCCTTCGCAGAGAGAAGGACAAGTCGCGAAGGGAGGTGCTCAAGGCCAGGGCGGACTCGATTCTCGCGATGTATGCGTACACGGTCCGGCAAAGAAAAATCCTTCCTCCATCGGCAAAGGCAATCGCCGAGGCTGCGCAGCTGGCTGCAGATGAAGCTGCATTCCAGAAACTCAATCTGGGTAAGCTGACAACCGAGCAATTGTTCGCAGAGGCGCAGCGCGCCGGGTTCGCGCGACAGTTCGAGCGCTCGCGTGTAATTGCCCGTCACGTTCTTGCTTACGATCCGCGGTATCACGACATGCGCGCGCTCCTCGGCCGCACGTATGGTTGGGAGCGGCGGTTTGACGATGCTCGACCTATTCTCGAGAGCCTTGCCCGGCGTGCGCCATTTTATAGAGAGGGGCGACTCGCCATTATCGATCTGGAAATCTGGTCAGGACACGGGGCCGCTGCGCTTGCACGCACAGATTCGGCGCTGCGCGACTTTCCCGGAGACACAGCTTTTATCCACGCCCGCCCGCGAGCGCTCGAGTTGCTGGGCGCAACTCAGAAGTGAGCATCGTTACGGCTGTGCTTTTTGCGCAGCTGATGACACCGGGAGTATCGATCAGCGGATTCACGCCGCCGTCAGGTGAAGTCAGTGCCCGGCAAAAGGTGTCATCCTCAATTGTCATCGAGAATGCGGGTAGGGCGGACGCGACTGTGTGGGTCGGCTACAGCGTAATGAGCCCTGGGGGACTCTGGTTCGACGTTCCTGCGAGCATGCTTGTCGTTCCCGCCGGTGCCGCGCGCAAGGCTACTAAGGTGTGGTCTGTAACTGATTCTGCCGAAGGCGGTGACTATCGAGCGGTCATGGCAATCTGGTCAGCGCCGCCGGAAGCAGGTGGGGCCGTAAGGCTGGCGAGTGTGGAGCGGCTGGCTGCCTTTCGCGTAAAAGGGAATCCCGAGCTTCTGGTCAATCAGCCTGACTCACTGTGGCGAGCCGGCACGCACCGGCTTGGGCGCGGTCGAATGCGCCCGGACCAGGTGAAGATCGCTGGGAATGGATTCGAATTGCGCGTGCTCGGTGGAACGTGCGACGGGGCGGAAATACGCACCAACATGCCATTTTCGTTTGGCAGCTATTCAATCGGAATGCGAACTCCGGTAGCTCCCGGGTCGATTTCGACATTTTTCCTCTATGGCTCCAATTCTGGAGACAAGAACGATGAGATTGATATAGAGATATTCAACGACGGGTCGAGGGATGTGCTGCTGACAGCGTGGAAGAACGGACGCGAAACCAACCAGTCCACAGTCAAGCTGCCCTTCGACCCGGCAGCCGAATATCACAACTACACAATTCGCTGGTCCGTACACGATCTTGAGTTTCTTGCAGATGACCGCCGCCTTGCGCGATGGACGCAGAGGTATCCTAAAAGTCCCATGCGGGTGATGGCGAGCGTTTGGTATCCGCATTGGCTACAGTGTTCCCCCGGGCCGCTGGACGCGAAACTCGAGATCCAGCGAATCACATTAGCGCCCGACCAATAAGCTTCACCACGCAGTTGCACTCGTCGAACATTTATATTGGAACTCCGTTGTTCAAGAATCCATCCACCTGTTATTGGCCATAAGGCCAAGGATCGGTCTTCGTTGGCTTTACCCCTGAAACTGCCAAAACGCGTTTTGCTGATCGATGATCAGGAGGACATCCGGATGATTGTCGAGATATTCCTCGAAATGGAAGGAGGATTTGATCTCATGACAGCGGACTCGGGTGAGAACGGGGTCAGGATGGCCGCTGACCAGGTGCCGGATGTCATTTTGCTTGACTACATGATGCCGGACATGGATGGTCCGGCAACTTTCCGTGCTTTGCGGGCGCAGGAAGAGACACGAGCGGTTCCGATAATCTTTATGACAGGAATGGCGCAGGGCGCCGACGGTCGACAATTCGGAGAATTAGTGCCCGCCGCAGTGATTCCCAAGCCAATTACTCCCGAGACACTAACAGCAACGATCAATTCAGTCCTGGCCGGATTTGACCGGCAAGCCGCGTCACCCTGAAGCTTCTTCAGTCTCGACCGAAAAAACGGACCCCACGCCAACTTCACTTTCCACTTTCAGCTCAAACTCCATCATCTCGCACAGGGTGCGTGAAATTGTAAGTCCAAGTCCCGTGCCGCCGAACTTTTTTGAAGTCGAAGAATCAGCTTGCTCAAAGGCCTCAAAAATTGCCTTCAGTCGGTCCGCGGGGATTCCGATTCCATTGTCGGTTACACGTATCGCGGTTACGCGCCCCTTTCTGGCCACTACCTCGATAGTCACGCGTCCACGCTCCGTAAACTTGTTTGCATTGGCAACAAGATTCGTGAGCACCTGCAAAAGCCTAAAGCGGTCCGCGGTGAGTTTTACGTCACCATCGGGAATTGTCGTGACTAACTCGTTATTCCTCAGACGCGCCTGAACCTCCATCTGGTCAGCCACGTCGGAGATCAACGCCCGAACGTCGATCTCTTCCATCTTTAGTTCGACTTTTCCAGACTCGATGCGTGCGAAGTCGAGCAGTTCGTTGATGAGATCGAGCAGGTGCGTTCCGCTCTTCTGAATCCGACCCGCGAATGAGACGTCCTTCTCCGTCATTCCGCCGCTGCGGTTGCGGATCAGAACTTCTGAAAAGCCGATGATTGAATTGAGGGGTGTACGGAGCTCATGGCTCACGTGCGCGAGGAAGCTGTTTTTGGCGAGACTTGCCGCTATCGCCTCCTGAGTTTTTTCCTCGGCGTGTGTCAGGGCTGCGCGCAGCGTGATCTCGGTTTCCACTGAGTCGGCGATAGCACGCAGCACCGACTCCTCTTCATCCGTCCACTCTCGCGCGTGCGAATCGAAGACGCAGAAGCTGCCGAGCGTGTGCCCGCTGGCTTCGAGGGGCACTCCGAGGTATGACATCACGCCAAGATCCGGAATTGCAAGATTATCGCGGACCAGCTCATGCTCAACCGCATTGTCTATGCGGAGCGGTGCCCCCTCGGTGACCACATGCTGGCAGAAGGAGTGACTGAGAGGAGTTTCACGAGACTCTTCAAGATTCGCGGGGAGACCAACGGCGCTCTTGAAGAATTGCCTGTCGGGCTCAACGAGCGATACGAGTGCCGTTGGCGCGCGCAGCAGTTTTGAGGCGAGCCTCGTTAGTCGGTCGTACCGCTCCTCGGTCTCGCGGTCGAGGAGCCCAAGCTCTTGAAGAGTCTCGAGCCGATTCTCGGCATCTAATGATTCAGCGCGTCGCCGCTCTCCCACACCGGCGGGAACGCCTTGAAGATTATTGTTCACTGTACAAAAATGCTCAGGCGTGGGGCTGGACGCCACTGGTGCATGTGAGAGCAAGGCGTTCTCAGTTGTAGCTAAAGAGGGTATCTTCCATGAAGAATGCCTCGAAGAAATGACCTAAAACGCATCCTCGTAATTGGCTCAGGCCCCATCATCATCGGGCAGGGCGCCGAGTTCG
>JANLYJ010000131.1:0-1762 GCA_031365555.1 Gemmatimonadaceae bacterium
CTGCCGCGAATGTTGTGCTCAACCTTGTGAGCCCACGCGTGCACGTCGGCGAGCGTGTAACAGCGATTCCGATGTGGCGCCACGGGAATTCCCCAGGACTCGAGCGCGTCGAGCAGCTCCCATTGAGTCTTGAATGGAAGTGGAGAATGGTCCGCATTCACTACCGAGTATCCGAAAAAACGGAGGGGACGCGATGCTGTCACAGCGGGATCGAGCTGACGCAAGCTTCCCGCTGCGGCATTGCGAGGGTTTGCAAAAACTGCCTCGCCTGCCTTTGCGCGCTTTTCGTTCATCTCCTCGAAGAGGTCGAAAGGCAGGTACACTTCTCCGCGTATCTCGATGCGGCCTTTCGGAGCACCCTCGAGCCGGAGTGGAACGTCCCGGAGAGTTCTCAGGTTGGTGGTGACCGCTTCTCCAATGCTTCCATTTCCGCGTGTCGCCCCAACGACGAACACGCCGTCATCATAAGTAAGACTGATCGCTGCGCCGTCGATTTTTAGCTCTGTGGTGTAGCCGGTGCGCGTTACATCATCTCCTGCGATGCGGAGCAGCCGCCCTTCCCAGGACTCGAGCTCCGATTCGTCGAACGCATTGTCGAGCGAGAGCATTGGCACGAGATGCGTGTGCTTCTCGAGCTGGCTTTGAACAGGGGCACCAACCCTTAGGGTTGGCGAATCATCAGTGCGAAGCCCGGGGTTTGCTCGCTCGATCTGCTGCAGCTCGCGGAACAGTTCATCGTACTCCCGGTCGGAGAGATCGGGTTTGTCGAGGACGTAATACTTCCGGCTGGCTTCGTTGAGAAGCTCCCTAAGCTGCTTCGCCCTTTGGCTCGGGTCGCTCGGCTTCGCCTGACTGTTCTTCGGTGTTGGCATTGAATTCGTTGCTGTCGAAGCGAATGACTCGGTTTCGTCCCGTTTTCTTGGCGACGTAGAGTGCGTCGTCTGCTGCCTTGATCAAGCCGTCGGTCTGCGCAATTTTCGGATGCGGCCAGGATGCAACGCCACAGCTCATTGTGCGCTTCAAAGTCCCGCCTTCGAACTCAAATGTATGCGACTCGATGGAGTGACGCACACGTTCAGCGAAGGTGACTGCTGCATCGAGCACCGTTCCGGGAAGAAGCAGCATGAACTCTTCGCCGCCGTACCGGCCGACCTTGTCGATTTCGCGGGCTTCGGCGTGGAGCACCTGCGCGAACTGCTTGAGAACCTCGTCGCCGGCCTGGTGACCGTAGGTGTCGTTCACGCTCTTGAACCTGTCGATGTCGCACATCACGACCGACAATGGTTCGTGCAGCCGAAGCGAGTGCTCGAACATGTCCTTCAGGCGTTCTTCGAGAGAGCGGCGATTTGAGATGCCGGTAAGCCCGTCGGTCATCGACATGCGCTCCAGCTTTTCATTCATCTCTTTCAGCTGACGCTCCCGCTCTTCCAGACTTTCCTGCAGTGCCTTGATTCGCAGAAGTGACTTGATGCGCGCTTCCAGCTCGGCAAAGTTGAGCGGCTTGGTGATGTAATCGTCTGCGCCAGCATTCAAACCCTGGACAATATCCTGGGTGGAATCGAGTGCAGTCTGGAGAATCACGGGGATGAACGGGAATTCCTTGTTCGCCTTGATGCGGCGGACTACCTCGAAGCCGTCGAGACCGGGCATCATTACATCGAGCAGCACAAGATGAGGGGGACGCTCCCAGACTTTCTTGAGAGCTTCCTCACCATTTTCTGCCGTGTCAATTTCGAATCCCCTGGACTCGAGCCGCGCCTTC
>JANLYJ010000247.1:0-1508 GCA_031365555.1 Gemmatimonadaceae bacterium
CACAAGACTGGGGCCGATCACGGCCGCAGCGACGCCGCCGGCCGTAACCCATGAAATCGCCTTGGCTCGGTAATGGATCGGCACCAGTTCGGCTGCGGCAAACCGGTACATCTGCAGGCACGCCACGGCGTAGCCGAGGATCAGCCCACCAGCGCACATGATGGCAAAGTTGGCGGTGTACAATCCGGTGCACATCACGACGGCGCCGACCATGCCGAACAGCGAACCAACGCGAAAGCCGATGCTGCGGCCGACCCGCTGCATCAAGAGTGCCGCCGGGAATACCCAGATCATCACGCCGATATGCTGCATCGTGACCGGCAGATTGGCGAGATCAGGCCGGTGATAGAAGGTGATGACCGACAGCCCCGTCGCCGCAAACATCATCGTGTTGCAGGATTGGCCAACCGCCTGACAGCATGCCAGCAGCAGCAGATTGCGACGAGCGCGCCGGTCGAGATCCTGAGCCGGGTCAGTTTCGGGCTTCAGCCCTGATTGGGGGTTCAGTGCGTCCATTATTGTTCTTGTCCAACTGACCTCCGGAGTCGTCGCGCGCCACCGGAGCGTGCGAGACTGCACGCCACCTTCTCTAGGAAAAGTGGCCCCTTCTCAAGGCCTGAGTGGGAGATTTTGCTATCCGGGGCCGCATGGGAGGCATGAAAATCCCTTCGGCGTTGATGGCCCGGCGAAATCGCGTAAGCTAGCGCGGCAGGGGGAAACGAATGTCCGATGATCTGAAATTCACGGTCCAGCGCCCGCCGGCCTATGGCGAATTGACGGACCTGCTGCCCGGAATGTTCTGGGTGCGGCTGCCGATGCCGACGATCCCCAATCACGTCAATTGCTGGCTGCTCGACGACGGCCCGGGATGGACGCTGGTCGATTGCGGCCTCAATACCGACGACACGTTTGAAATCTGGGACAAGCTCTGGCGCGGACTGCTGCGCGCCCGTCCGTTGCAGAACCTCACCTTCACGCACGCCCATCTCGATCATTTCGGCCTTGCCGGATATCTGGTGAAGGAAATGAAATGCGCGGTGCGCATGCCGCTGGCCGAATGGCTCAGCGGCTGGAAGATGTGGCATGAGCGCGAGGAGGGGCCGGGCGAGCCATTTGCGAACTTCATGAAACGAAACGGCGCCTCGGAGGATGACGCCGCCAGAATCATGGAAGCGCAGCGCGCATCGAAGTATCTGGGCTTGCGGCCGCCGCGCGAATTCATCCGGATCCGCGACGGTGATGTCGTCACCATGGGCAAGCGTGAGTGGCGCGTGATCATTGCGGGTGGGGATTCGGTGGTACATGCGCTGTTCCATTGCGAAAAGGACAACATCCTGATCGCGGGCGACCAGGTGCTGTCGCACATGACGCCATCGGTGATGGTGCCGGCAGCGCAGCCGGAAGCCAATCCGATGAAGGAATATCTGGATTCGCTGACCCGGCTCGAGGCGCTGCCGGAGGATACGCTGGTGCTGCCGTCGCACGGGCTGCCGTTTCGCGGGCTGCAC
>JANLYJ010000249.1:0-1717 GCA_031365555.1 Gemmatimonadaceae bacterium
TGAATTTGGAAAGTGCAGTCGATGAGATGAAAAATCCGAGCAGTACGAACGCGAAAGCCCAACCGGCGCCCGCGGCCAGCGCTCCGACAAGCACAGCAGCCAGCGCTCCCGAAGCGGACAGAGAGCGTAGTCGAAAGGAGAGAATGGCAGCCGCCGCGGCGCCCACAGTTCCAATCGTGAGCCGCAGGAACACATCGGTCGAAGAAAGCAGTGTGCCGGGCAACTATCTCCTCACCACGAGAGGGAACTGTTTAACTTTAGCGGGCAATTACCCGCCGATCCTCAACAGCAACGATGCCAGCCACCGTCCACGCCCGCGTACCGCTCAGTCTCCTTGCCGCCATACGCGATGTCGATTCGCCCGGCGGCGATGCGGAAGCGGAATATGTTCAGGAGCTGCGCAACAAGCGACTCGGCCTGAGTGATACGGTATACGCGCAAATTCGCCGATATGGCGATGCAGTGAGGCGCAGCCAGCAGATCGCGGTAGTCGAAGCAACCGGCCTTTCGACGCTGATTGGAAGACGCCCGGACGCCGAGGAGATATTCGTTTCCGCTGGCAGGAAGATCGCACACGAAGTTTATCGGACGATCTCGTCGACGGTCCGCGGTGTGATTCTTCTGCTTCCGGGATTCCTTGCGCGCCCAATTGCGCTTGGACAGCTGCGAAAGATTGCCAGAAAATATTTCAACGCTACGATGGGACGCACCGGTTCGTTTCTTACTCTGACGGTTGATGAGTCTGTCAGCGCCGAGCAGGCGCCGCGGGGAATCGGCTGCAAATACTATGAGTCAGCTTTGCGTGAGCTGCTCAGGCTCATGGTGAGAGGGTCTGGCGCAGTGGACCACGTTCGTTGCATTACACGGGGCGAAGGCGCATGCGAATGGCGCGCTGATTGGCGTTTCATCCAGAAACCTGAAACCAATGCTTGATACCCGCACACTTCCAGCGCTCCAAACCGCGATCGCAGATGCCGGCTTCGACGGCTGGCTCCTCTTCGACTTCAACGGGCTGAACCCTGTAGCAACCGGACTGCTCGAGCTGCACGGGATGACTACGCGCCGCTACTTCGTTTTCATTCCACGCGCTGGTGCGCCTGTAGCAATCACGCACGCGATCGAGCAGGGCCCGTGGGAGAACTGGCCGTCGGACTGGGTAAAAGTTCAGTACAGCGGATGGAAGCCGCTTGAAGATCTTCTGAAAAAGCATCTCGGCGGAAAAAAGATCGCGATGGAATATTCGCCCGGCGACGCAATTCCCTATCTCGACAGGATTCCGGCAGGCGTCATAGAGATGGTGCGTTCAGCGGGTGCGACCGTTGTCTCATCAGGTGATCTCGTATCACGGTTTTATGCTGTGTGGACCGAGGCGCAGCTCGAGTCACACAAACGGGCTGCGAAGATCGTTTCGAAAATTGCACAGGAAGCGATCAGGATGGCGGGCAGTCGTGCTGATTCCGACCCTGCGACTGAATTCGAGATACAGCAGTGGATCATGCAGCAATTTGCGAATAACAATCTCAATACGATCCACGAAATGATTGTTGCGGTTGGACCCAATGCGGCCAATCCGCATTACGAGCCGACCGCGATGAATTCGGCGACGATCAAGCGGGGCGACATTCTGCTCATCGATCTGTTTGCGCGCGAGTCGGATGGAATTTTTGCCGACCAGACATGGATGGCTTCGCTCGGCGTGCCATCAGACCGCGATCGC
>JANLYJ010000259.1:0-1759 GCA_031365555.1 Gemmatimonadaceae bacterium
GATCAGCGGCGACGGCGAAACGAATTGGATCGAAGGCGTGCAGCTTCTCTCAGTGTATCTGATTCTCGGCATCCTCTTCTTCTACCTGCCGGAAACGCACGCGGCGCACTAACCCGCCGTAAATCCCGGGCGCTGTAGTCGCCCGGCTCAGTCGGGGCGTCGAGCATTCGCGAAGGCATGAACGCGGCAATCCCGCGATGGCGGGACCGCGGCTACAATGCCGGCTTCGGTTTCCGGAACGAATGGATGATGAAGCAGATGACGGCGATGCAGATGCAGGAATCCGCCACGTTGAAAGCCGGCCAGGGATGCGCCAGGGGCACGTGGAGATCGAAGAGCGCAAAGTCGATCACGTGACCGTGCAGGAACCGGTCGGTCAGATTGCCCATCACGCCGGCGAGAAGCAGGGCGAGCGAAACATCCCGCAAGCGGTCGGGCGATCTTGGCCGAAGGAGCAAAGCAAAAACAAAGACAAAGGCGACGCACGACAGGATGATGAAAAACGTGTTGTTGTTTTTGAAGGAACCAAAGGCCGCGCCGTCGTTCGTCACGCTCACGAGGCTGAAGAAATCCGGGATGACGACGTGGATGTCCTCCGAACCGATGTGGCGGAGGACCCACCACTTGGTGATCTGGTCCAGGGCATAGAGCGGGAGTGAAAGGAAAAGAATGAATTTCATTTAGCGACCGAGGTCGTTACCACGCTTTCACAGCGCTCGCACAATTCCGGATGAGCCGCGCTCTTTCCGACAGCAGCGCGATGCCGCCAGCAACGCGCGCATTTCAGGTGGGGCGTTCTCGAGATCGAGACGCTCGGGGTTTCTGCTTGCTCGAGTTGCAGGTCACTCAGGATAAAGAATTCCTCCAGATCCTCCTTCGAGAATGGCTCGAGCGAAGGCATGTCGCAGCGCAACACGACCGCGGCTTCCAAGGCATTGCCGATCCGTTTCTCCTGGCGCGCTTGTTCGACGGCCTGACCTATGATGCCCCGCAATTTAAGCAGGACACTTACTGCGTTGTTCGCATCCCAATCCTGCCAACCTGCTTTCGTCTCAGGGAATTTTTGCAAATGGACCGAACCCCCTTCGCCGACATACCTCCACGCTTCCTCGGCGGTAAAAGCGAGAATAGGCGCAAGCAACTTGGTGAGTGTCCCGACGATTTCGCGCATCGCGCTCTGCGTAGCGCGCCGCCGCGGTGAGTCAATCGCATCGCAATACATGCGATCCTTGGTGATATCGACGTAAAGGCTGCTGAGATCGACGGCGCAAAACTGATTCAGCGTCTGATAGACCTTGTGGAATTCGTAGACCGCATACGCCGCGCGGCATTCGTCCGTCACTTGTTGCAGCCGGTTCAATATCCAGCGATCGACGAGGGTGAAATCCTCTTTCCTGCTTTCCTCTTTTCCTGATTCAAACAGATTCGGCCATATGCTCGTCCTAATCGTACGTCTAGAGGTGGCTTGGTAACTGGGGGAGGAATTAGGGAAACAGTAGGCCAGAATATGAATCAGGAATGTAGGAAGGCAGGAAAAAGAACAGCGCAGCAGCCAGTGTTTCTGAGTTTATGGTCTTCTGGCTTCCAAATTAAATCTCCGTTCCTACTTTCCTCTTTTCCTGATTCAAATATCCGCGGGCGCTTTGTGCTGAGGCTCCAGATCATGGTTCACCGCCGCATCACCGGGCGAACTTCCGACAGCGGCGACTCGCTTCCGTTCATCCCGCGACTGTTAGCATGGCTCCCAATCCTGCCCGCC
>JANLYJ010000330.1:0-1505 GCA_031365555.1 Gemmatimonadaceae bacterium
CGAGCTTGTTGAAGAAGCGCAAGGACATGCTATCGCCCGACAGCATTCCGTGCGGACCGCCGTAGTTGAGCGGCATGACCGCCTGCGGCCCCCAGCGGTCGATCACCGCCGCGGTTCGTTGGTGAATGATGTCGAGCGCCTGCTCCCAGCCTATCCGCTTGAACTCGCCGGAGCCGCGCGGGCCGGTGCGCATCAGAGGAAAGCGCAGGCGGCCGGGACCGTGATTGAATTCGTGGGAGGAATGAGCGACCTTGTTGCAGATCACCCCATCGGTAAACGCCAGTGCCGTGGAGCCGCGGACTTTGACGATTGCGCCGTTATCCACCGTGACCGTCAGGCTGCAGGTGTCGGGACAATCAAAGGTGCAAACACTCGGATGTTCTGTGGCCATCGTCTCCAGCCCCTCTCGCCTTTCGACTGAACGGTTCGGCATCGATACGCGCTGCCCGGACGCCGACTGTATCACGAACACACTCTTCATGGGAAAAAGAGGATAGTATTAAGCTTCCTCGTCGCCGCTGCGCGAACTCGGGCGTGCCGCTCTGGACGCGGCTGAGCAGGTGGCTATCATCGACCCAACAGCTCGGTCGCAGAAGGTGAAGTTGCCATGCCCTCGAACGCGCCAGACTTCCTCCCCGGATTCCGCCAGCAGACGGTCCCGACCACCGGCACGACCATCAATGTGAGCATCGGCGGCAGCGGTCCGCCACTCATGCTGCTGCACGGCTATCCGCAGACGCACATCGAGTGGCGCAAAATCGCGCCGGAGCTTGCGCAGAACTTCACGGTCGTGCTGCCGGACCTGCGCGGCTATGGCGACAGCGGCAAGCCCGATGGGGGCGAGAACCACGTCAACTATTCCAAGCGCGCGATGGCGCTGGACATGGCCGAGGTGATGGCGGCGCTGGGCTTCGACACGTTCGCCTTTGTCGGTCATGACCGCGGAGCGCGCGTCGGCCACCGCCTGGCGCTGGATCATCCCCAGCGCGTGACCAGGGTGGCGCTGCTCGACATCTGTCCGACGCTGCACATGTACAACACGACCAACATGCGCTTTGCCGCCGCCTACCATCACTGGTTCTTCCTGATCCAGCCGGCGCCCTATCCGGAAACGCTGATCGGCAACAGCGTCGAGATGGTGCTGAAGGCGCTCATGGGTGCGCTCGTGCCGGCGGCGATCGAGCCCGCGGCCTTCGCCGAGTATCTTCGTGCCTTCAAGGATCCTGCCACGATCCATGCCGCGTGCGAGGAGTACCGGGCCGCGGCGACCATCGACCTCGTGCACGACCAGGCCGATCTCGACAAGAAAATCGCCTGCCCGCTGCTTCTGCTGTGGGCGGCCAAGGGTCTCGTCGGGCAGATGTACGACGTGCTGGCGGTGTGGCGGGAACGAGCGACCAACGTCTCCGGCAAGGCGTTGAACTGCACCCACTGGATGCCGGAAGAGCTGCCGAACGAGACACTTGCGGAACTGAAAGCATTTCTCGCCGGCTGGCTGGCGCCCG
>JANLYJ010000420.1:0-2535 GCA_031365555.1 Gemmatimonadaceae bacterium
GGCCACTGCCGTGCTTATGGGGAAATTATGATGCCGCCTGGGGCGCCGCGATTTCTGAGACTCTGAGAAGTAAATGTTACACGTAGGACACGTAGGAATGCACGTAGGACACGTAGACCTGCAACAAATGGGGGAATAGCACGCGGACTTTTAGAGTCGTTGCCATTCCCCCATAATCAGTTGTGGTTCTACGTGTTCTACGTGCCTTCTACGTGTCCTACGTGTAACAGTCCGTTAGGCAGTTTCGGCTGAACTATGCTGTTTTCGCCGCGGCTTGGCGTTCGAATCGTTCGCGCGTCCCGATGATATCGAGGATGGGCGGATCGAGGACTCGCACTCCTCCGTCGGGGACCGGAACGCGGAGTACGAAGGTTTTGTCGCGTGTGCGTTTGCGGAATCCCTTTCCTTCGTAGATCCGATTGATCAGGATGCGGCGGACGATGACCATTATGACCGCAAGAGTCGGCAGTGCGACGATCAGCCCCATGGGGCCGAGGATCTTGCCCATGATAAGAACTGCCATGATGGTCAGCACCGGTGGCAGGTCGATTTTCTGCGACATTACCAGCGGTGCAACGACATTGCCTTCGAACACGTGCACGACGACTCCGAGACCGATTACCAGCATCGCACGGGTTCCGCCGCCGGGGCCGCTCAGGACGAACAGGGCCGGCAGGACTGTCGAGAGTAGCGTTCCGAAAAACGGAATGATCGCCACGAGTCCGGTGAATACCCCGAACGTCAGCCAGTACGGAACACCGAGCAGCCAGAGTCCGGTCGCAGTGAATGCAGCGAGTACTGCCATCGCGAACAGCTGGCCAACTATGTATGCGCGAAGCGTTGTGCCCAGGTCTCCGAGCAGGTCGCGAATAAGATCGCGGTGGATCGGCGGAAAGAGCGCGATCAGCCATTCGCGATACACACCGGGCTGCAGCGTCAGGTAAATCGCCATGACACCGACGGCGAAAATTTCGATCACTGCGTTGACGATGCCGAACAATTTTGGAACAATCGATTCAGCAGACGACGAAACCTGGTCGTAGACGGCGAGCAGAACCCTGTGTTCGCCCGGCTTCCACATTTCACGCAGAGCCGGGAAACGGCGGGCAAATGTGTCTATACCTTTTTCCCAATTCGCGATGTACTGCGGGAGGACAGTGATCAGGCTGCGAGTCTGCTCGAGCACTGGCGGTACTAGCAGCCAGAAAAGGCCCGCGAGCGCGGCGAGCGAGCCGAGGAGTGCCAGGAAGAACGCGGTGTTCCGCGGGATCCGTGCTTTCGCTTCCAGGAAGTCGGTGACGGCTCCCAGGTAAAGCGAGAGAATGACGGCGATGAAGAGCAGGATGAAAACCTGCGCCGTGATGCCGAACAGCCACAGCAGCAGGACTGTGGCTACAACTGCAGTGAGTATCTGCGCTAAGCGCGGCTTCTGCACCGCCTCGGCACTAGTCACCGTGCGCGTTCGTCGTTGACTTCTTCAGCTTCAAGAGTCGGTTCGTCGTTTGCGCCTGCGCCGAGCGCCTTGTTCGATCCACCTGAACCAGCTCCAAGCATTCCCATTTTCTGTTTCAGCTCGAGCAGCTGATCGTTCGCGGAAGCACTGCCTGCAACGGACTCCAGCTTCTTGAAGTCATTGGCAAGGCGGTCGCCGGAGAATTCCTGATCGATCTCGACGGATGCGCGAATCTGGCGCTCGTTGTTCTCGACCTTTTCTTCCATGCGCGCAAACGCTTCGAACGCCGACTTCTCCGACATCGAGGACATTGTGTTGGCGATGCGCTTTTGCGCTTCTGCTCGGCGCTGTTTGGCGATGAGCAAATTTTTCTTGCGGTTCGCTTCTTCGATGTTGTCGTTCAGGCCGCGCAGCGAATCCTTGAGACGGTCGGTTTCCTGCTTGTGAGCTTCCCAGGTGAGCTGCATCTGCTGTCCGCGTGAGACGTGTTCGCTGCGGCGCATGAGCGCCTGCGTTGCGAGGTCGTCGCGTCCTTCCTTGACTGCGAGCATCGCGCGACGCTCCCAGTCTTCCGCCTGTTTCAGCTCGGATGAGGCCTGGTCCTGGAGCCGCTTTTCATCTGCGATTGCGGCGGCGACCTGCTGCTTTGCCTTTGCAAGCTGTCCGCGCATGTCGGCGATGATTTGATTCAGCATCTTCTCCGGTTCTTCGTACTCGGAGATCACCGCGTTCACGTTCGACTTGAACAGCATGATTATACGATCGAATATGCTCATATGACTATTGGTGCCTGAGTGGTCTACGTTGCGAAGATACCTTAATACTGAGGTGTATTCCAGCGCTTTCTGGGGCGATGGAGGTCTATTACGCGTACGCTGGGCATGGAGTTAAAGATTCATGGGTATCGTGCGGCGCGGGGCGCCGCCGGCCGTTGGCCGGTGGGTCAACTGAGAAATGCCATGGCTTATGGCCGCCGGCTCGCTGGCTGTCTGCGGCCGGCTGAGTTAACCGAAAAGAAAAGTGTCGGGACGCAGGAAGTCAGGATCAGCTCCCTTGGCTTTTTTTCAATTGGATCGTGGTGC
>JANLYJ010000428.1:0-2916 GCA_031365555.1 Gemmatimonadaceae bacterium
GGTCGAGGAACTTTTCCAGTTCATTGAATGGAGGCGCACCGATGCGCATCACGAAGCACCACGTCTCGAACCTCAGTCTGTACCTGGGCGGCATCGCTGACGGGGAAGTGTTCCGGGTTGTCGCTTCTCTGCCAAATGAGCACTGCGAACGAGTTGGCTTGCCGCGCCCGCCCCGAGCTGGCGATACGGTACTTCCTCGCGTCGTCGGTCCAGTGACGCGTTTCAATGCTCGCGGCCGTTGGATTGTGCGCCGAGATCTCCCGAAAGAACCGCGCTACATTCGTACTGTGACATGGAAGTGGACACAGTGGGCAGGGCGGGATCAAACCGAGCACGAGGACTTTCGCGACATCTATCGCGATTGCTATCCGCGCGACCCTATTCTGCCGCCGTCGGTGGAACTCTCGGTCATCGGTATTGACGGCGCGCCTCACATCACGACGCCGGAGTTGACAAAATCCGACGCGAACACCGAGCACAATCGGCACTGCGTGAATCTCCTTCTCGAGATTTTCGGCAGCTGTGAGCTTGTTAGTGCGAGCATGCGGCCGATGCGCCTGCCAACCCTTCGCCGTGCGAACTGGCGGATGCTGCCTCCTGGCGACTACCCTTGGGAGAAAGTGGAAGCGCACATCGATGCAGCCGTGGGGAAGCGCTCGGACGACACCAAACGTGTCATCTGGGATCGCCAGACGACAATCAAGGCGTTCAGTTCAGACGAAATTTACGTGGGCGAAGCCGGCTTCGACGACTACTTGGCCTACGTCTTCACGACTCAGCGGCTGGTCGTTCTCGAAAGCGTCCGGAAGGACAACGCCATCTATGTGTTCGGCCTGGACTGGAAGCGTGTGTCCCAACTCAGCAAGGGCGAGATCGTGCGTGGCAGCTTGCAGACTGCCCGGATCGTGCACGCGAAGGGTTGGAAGGCACAGCTGGCACGGCTCATGAGCGGGTCGAAGGTGGCATGATTAAATGATGCTTTGCGCTTATCAGCGGCCCTCGCTTGAGCGCGCGATTGTTGGGAACTCTGATCAACAAGTATGTCCGCAATCTCTGGAGGTTGTGTGAAAACGCGGCTGTTTTCGGGGCTAGTTCAGCGAAGAGTGGTATGATTCCTGCCTAGCAGCGAGGGCTTCTATGGCGCGCTTCATCGAAGGACTGAGCCGGGATCAAACATTTCTTCTACCGGCATGCATCGACGATTACGTCGATGATCAAAACCCGGCGCGGGCAATTGATGCCTTTATCGATATTCTCGATTTGGCGGCGCTCGGACTCGACGTTGAGCCCGAAACCACTGGTCGGCCCGGTTAACACCCCGCGACGATGCTCAAGCTTTACCTCTACGGCTACCTAAACCAAGTTCAGTCATCACGCCGTCTGGAACGCGAGTGCTTGCGCAATCTCGAACTCATCTGGCTGACAGGCGGCCTCAAGCCAGATTTCAAAACGATTGCCGATTTCCGCAGGAATAATGGCTCGGCTATCCGCGAGGTCTCCCGGCAGTTCGTCGCGCTTTGTCGCGATATCGACCCGCTAGATGCGAGCGTCGTCGCCATCGACGGCAGCAAGTTCAAGGCTGTCAACGCAAAGGCGCGCAGTTTTACGCGCGAGAAGCTCCGCCGTCGAATTGGCGAGATAGATGCAGAGGTCACACGGTATCTGGGCGAACTCGATCGCGCCGACGAGGTCCTGGACAAAACAGGCATGGTGATGCCCGAGGCCAGAATTTCTCGCGTCAACAAGAAGCTCTCCCACTTCAAGAAGGAAGCCGACAACCTCCGAGCAATCGAGCGGCGAATGGATATGACCGGTGAGACGCAAGTCTCGTTGACAGATCCCGATGCACGCGCCATGGCGACAACGAGCAAGCAGCCGCGCGTCGTTGGCTACAACGGGCAGAACGTCGTGGAAACCAAGCATCACCTGATCGTGGCGCACGAAGTGACGAACCTCGGCTATGACCGCGAAGCCTTGTCGATGATGGCGCACGCTGCAAAGGAAGTCATGGCGAGCGAGACAATCGAGGCCATCGCCGACAAAGGCTACTACAATGGCGAAGAGATCGTTGCCGCTGAACAAGCTGGTGTCAGTGTCATCGTCTCCAAACCCAATACGTCCAACGCCGGTGCGCTTGGGCGAGTCGACAAAGCCGACTTTACTTATCTCGCTGGCGAAAAAGCTTACCTGTGTCCTGCCGGAGAGCGGCTCACATACCGCTTCACGAGCGAAGAGGCTGATAGGACAATGCACTCATATTGGACCAACGCCTGCGCCACGTGCGCAATCAAGCACAAGTGCACCACGGGAGAACAGCGTCGTGTCAAGCGGTGGGAACATGAAGCGATCCTTGAACGCGTTCAAAAGCGCCTCGATGACGACCCTGCGAAGATCCCGCTGCGAAGCAAAACCGTCGAGCACCCCTTCGGCACGATCAAAGCGTGGATGGGCGCCACGCACTTCAAAATGAAGACGATGAAGCACGTCGCGACCGAGATGGCGTTGCACGTTCTTGCCTACAATATGATGCGCGGATGGTGATCCTCGGCGTACCCGGGCTGATCAAAGCAATGAGGGCATGACGGCGGTCGCCATTTGCGCATACGCAGCACGAAAACCGCCCCAGAGTGCCAAATAATGGCCTAATTGGCGACTTCCGACGCCGACTATTGAAAAAGCGCGTCAAAGGCCGACCGACCACACTCGTCTTGAATCGGCCGCCCTATGAACGGGAGTTATCACACAGGCTCTCTGCATATCATCTATTTCGATAAACAGACGTGACATCCCATTAAGAGACATTCGGTGAGCATGGGGCGGTGTCTCCCTTGATCATTCGGCAACGTCTGTTTTCAGAGGTATCGCGACAGCAGCCAGTAGCGATCACTGCGACAGTCGTTTCGAAGTGGCAGCGAC
>JANLYJ010000144.1:0-4654 GCA_031365555.1 Gemmatimonadaceae bacterium
CTTGAGGCGACGCCTGCACAGCGTTGAGAAGAAGATTGACGACTGCGCGGTGAAGCATGTCTTCGTCACCGCGCACGAACAGCTCCCGTTTTGGCTGCACAATCTTGAACCGGATCGCCTCGTCACTCTGCGCCCGAACGACTTCGGCAGCATTACGAATAAGTGTTCCGATGCTGATATCTTCAACGCGTGAAACACTGGGACGCGCAAAGTCAAGAAACTCGGAAAGCAGCCGCGACAGCCTGTCCGACTCGCGCTGCACAAGTGCGCTCAGTGTTTTCTCGTCCTCGTTCGCTGCTGGCACTCTTCCCAGCTGCTCGGCGGCGCTCCTGATCGAAGCGAGCGGATTTTTTATTTCGTGTGCGAGTGACGCGCTCAGCTCTGCGACAGCTTCGAGCCGTTCGGCTCGCACCCGGAGACTGTCGAAGTCCTGTTCCCTTAATTGAAACGCGGCGAGCTCGGCGGCCATCTCGGCGTGCTCTTCACCAGCCTGCCTGAGTTTCGCAACGATGTATCCGCTCCCCAGAGCGACGCTGATGAAAACGAGGAGCTGAAGGAATACGGACAGCTCGAGAGTCGAAGGATGTCCCCAAATTGTCTCTGCGAGGTAGATAGCTCCGACAAGAGAGGCAATCAGCAGCGTTCCGGTCTGCGGAAGCAGAACAGCAGCGGTGACAATCACCAGAATGTAGATGGGAGCGAACTGGGAGTTTGAGGCATCCCAGGTGAGATGCACGATCGCTGTAACCAGGGCGACATCGTACACGACCTGGATGTATGAAAAAGTCGGCGTGATGAGGCGCCGCTTTATGTCGGTCTGGTAAAAGGAATACGCAGTGAAGAGCAGCGTGCCGACCAGAACCCAAGTGGCGAAGCGGGGCTGACTTGCTCCCCGCGCAATCCACGCAACGAACGCGGCTAGAAAAATGCCCGACGCCAGGGCAGCTCTCCCCAGATAAACCATCCGGAGAATGCGCCTTGGATACAGGATCAGGGGTAATGCACGAGCATCGGGGAAAAGCGCCACAGTCCTCGACTGGGAAAGTGTTGCAAAATGCAAGACTCAAGAGTGAACGTCAACGACCTTTAGTGGCTAAATTTGAGTGAATGCCATCGCTTTTATTGATGCAGGCCGTTGATCCCGTAGGATCGGGAACCGGCCTGCGTTTGACCGTAGTCTTCCTGCTTGTTTTTGCAAACGCCTTCTTCGTTGCGGCTGAATTTGCCCTCATAGCGGTTCGGCGGAGCCGCATCGACGAGATGGTCCTGGCGGGCGACTCTGCGGCCAAAAGAGTGAAGGCTGCTCTCGAGCATCTGGACCGATACATCGCGGGCACGCAGCTCGGCATCACCATCGCGTCACTCGCACTTGGCTGGGTAGGCGAGCCGGCTATCGCATACCTCGTAGACAAGACGCTTTTCACCTTCGGCCTGGCACTGGCGCCATCGGTCTCGCATAGCGCGTCCGGACTGCTCGTCAGCTTCCTGGTTTTGACCTTTCTGCACATCGTTTTGGGCGAGCTTGCACCCAAGAGTCTGGCGCTCGTGAATCCGGAAGGAGTGAGCCGAATGGTGGCCGCTCCGCTGGTGCTTTTTTCCAGATTGATGTCGCCGCTGATCTGGTTCTTCAACGGAGCAGCCAACGCATTGCTGCGACTTTTCGGCATCAATCCGACTTCCGAAGCCCAGTCGCATTCGCCCGAGGAGCTCAGGCTGCTGGTGATGCAGGCGCGGGCGCATGGAACACTGGATGAATCAGACAGCGCGATGCTCGCGGGTGTTTTTGATTTTCACCACAAAAAGGCGCGCGACGTGATGCGTCCGCGCACCGAAATCGTGGCTCTCGACATCGACGCGACCGAAGACGAAGTCTGGACCATCCTGAGGCATGAGCGGTATTCCAGATATCCGGTAGTTCGCGAAGATCTGGACGATGTGGTCGGTGTTTTCCTGGCGAAGGATTTGTGGCTGCACCCCGGGGGAACTCCGTTCAACCTGAATGATTTCGTTCGGGAGCCACTATACGTACCGGACAGCAGACCGGCCGAGCGCGTCCTGGACGACCTGCGCCGAACACGTGCGCACATGGCTGTGGTGTTGGACGAGTATGGCGGAACAGCCGGCATTCTCACCATGGAAGATCTCATCGAGGAAGTCATCGGCGACATCTCCGACGAGTACGATTTTGCCACTCGCACGGCGGTCGAAACGAACGGAGTCCTCGAGCTCGATGGAACGATGTCGCTGATCGATGTTCGGTCCGATCACCGCGTCCAGATTCCAGATGGGGATTGGAGCACACTCGGGGGTTATGCCTTTGCGCAGCTGGGTCGTCTTCCAAAGATGGGAGACCGCGTCACTGTGCCCGGAGGCGAGATGGAAGTGATTGCAATGGATGGCAGACGAATCGCCGCTTTGAGAATCCACCGACGCGGCGCTACCACTCAGATACCGGAATCGGGATCAAACGGCGCATCGGCAAAAAGCCGCTAAGTGGTGATGTCACATAAAGTTTGCTATTGCAAATCACCCGTCTGTTTCCTTTATTTGGGCCAGATAATTCCCCCTGCACTCTATAGTACATGGCGTTGAAGATGCGGCTTGGAGATCGGCTCGTTGAAAACGGGCTGATTTCTTCGCAACAACTTGAGAAGGCGTTGGCAAAGCACGCGATCACCGGCGAGAAGCTGGGGCAGACACTCGTCGCATTGGGATTCCTTCAACAGGATGATCTCATGAAGACGCTGGCTGCAGACGCGGGCATTCCGTACGTCCTGCTCACCGACGTCGAGCCGGAGCATTCAGCAATCGCAATCGTTCCCGAAAACATTGCGCGCCGTCATACAGCTCTCCCGCTCCGGCAGGAAAATGGCCGGTTGCTTGTCGCGATGGACAATCCATTCGACATGGAAGCCGTGACTGCAATCGAGCGCGCATCGGGACGTCCGATAAAAGTTGTGGCAGCTCCTCGTGACAGCATCACTTCGCTGCTTCGCCGCTCATATCACGGTGATCTTGCGTTCACGCCTCCGCCCGCGACTGCCCCGCGCCCGGCGGGCTTACCGCCTGTTCCGCCCAGCATTGCGCCACCGAGAACAGCTGCCCCGGGACCGCGGGACATGCAGACTCGCGGTGCACCGAATGAAGCACCTGAGGAAGGCGCGAGCGCGGCAAAGCTCGTAGACGAAATCATCACTCGCGGAACGGCGCTCGGTGCGACCGACATTCACATCGAGCCGTACGAAGAAGTGATGAAGGTGCGCTACCGTCTCGACGGTCTCCTGCAGGAAGGCGCGACATATCCGAAGGGTCTTCAGCCTGCGATCATGAGCCGCATCAAGATCATGGCGGGGCTGGACATCGCAGAGACGCGTCTTCCGCAGGACGGACGCGTTCGCATTCGCACCGACGGCCGTCACATCGACCTTCGCGTCTCAACTTTTCCTACGCTGCACGGTGAAGATCTCGTGCTGCGAATTCTGGATCGTTCGCGCGTTGCGCTGAATCTTGACCGGCTCGGTGTGGAGCAGGAAGATCTGCACCTCTTGCGTGCAGCGTTTCACAAACCGCACGGAATTATTCCCGTCACGGGCCCGACGGGCTCAGGCAAAACCACCACGCTCTACTCGGCGATGGTCGAGCTCAATAGCCGCGACCGATGCATCATCACACTCGAAGATCCGATCGAGTACGAGCTTGCTGCAATAAGGCAATCACAGATCAATGTGCGCGCGGGCCTGACCTTCCCTTCGGGACTAAGGTCAATCCTGCGCCATGATCCGGACACCATTCTCGTCGGCGAAATGCGCGATGCAGAAACAGTTCAAATTGCGCTGACCGCCGCGCTGACCGGTCACCTTGTTCTGACGACATTGCACACCAACACTGCGGCTGGTGCAATTCCGCGACTGCTCGACATGGGCGCGGAGCCATTTGTTCTCGCCTCCTCAGTCCTGCTTATTGCATCGCAGCGCCTGGTTCGAATTCTTTGCAAAGAATGCAAAACGCCAACTGAAGTGACACCCTCGATCCGAGAACGCTTCGGCTTGAATGATGTTCAGCTTTACGCAGCGCGCGGGTGTCAGGTGTGCAGGCAGACAGGGTACAAGGGCCGAATCGGAATTTTTGAATTCCTGCCGATCACCGAGCAGGTTGTAGCCGCCATTTATGAGCGCCGTCCCGCAGAGGAGATTCACAGGATGTCGGGCCGGCCAACGCTGCAGCAGGACGGACTCAAGAAAGTCAAAGCGGGAACCACCACACTCGACGAGCTGTTGCGCGTCACCGTTTCTTGAGGATCGACACCTAGTTGCCTAACTACTGGTACAAGGCGCTCACTGGAGCGGGGACTGTCGAGCAGGGGTGGATCACTGCTCCTGACGAAGCGGAAGTCGAAGAGCGGGTAAGAGCCAGCGGGAGCTTCCTCATCGAAGCCCGGGCGAAGGAAAAGCCCAAATCCGCTTCGACGCGCACCGACGGAGAAGTTCCGAGAAAGCAGCTGCTCGCTTTCATGGAGTATCTCGCCAGCTCAGTGCAGGTCGGCATGCCGCTGCTGACGACACTGAGTGATGTGGAAACACGCCTCGAAAGCCGCAGGCTCAGAAAAATCATTAGCGAGGTTCGCGAGTCAATTTCCGAGGAAGGCCGCAGTCTT
>JANLYJ010000472.1:0-2732 GCA_031365555.1 Gemmatimonadaceae bacterium
GTTGGAGGGTGAACCTAGGGCACCCACTCTCTGTTCCCCGATCCGTATGAACAGTGGGGTCAGGAAGCCAGTCGGTCATAGCCGGTCTGCGAAACTCGGCGCATGGCTGACGCAACCATCGTGGTCGAAGACGTTCGGAAGTGCTTCGGTGACATCGTGGCGCTCGACGGGGTGTCTTTCGAGGTCGAGGCTGGGACGGTGCTCGGTCTCCTCGGGCCGAATGGCGCCGGGAAGACCACGGCAGTCCGGATTCTGACGACGATCCTGCCGATCTCAGAAGGCCGGGCGTCGGTGCTCGGCATCGATGTGGCCGAGCACCCGGAATCGGTGCGGCTGCGAATCGGACTCGCCGGTCAGTACGCAGCCGTCGACGAAGTGCTCACCGGACGAGAAAACCTGCGATTGGTCGGACGGCTGTGCCATCTGCCGAAGGACGTCCGAATTTCGGAATCAGTTCCCCGCGAAGTCGTCTCATTGACTCCCTCCCCTCATTTACTCCTAGATGCAGTTACCCCAACTCAGACTTTGAGAAAAATTTTCCGTCGGTAAAGAACCGTCAGCACCCCAAACCAAACCACCACAGTAAGAATCGCGAACCCCAGCGACGCCAGCTTATCCGGCAGCCACGAAGCAAAAAGCGACTGGTACATCACAGCCTGCACCGAGACTGTCTTTCCGCGAAATGGCACCTTCCACAGCGTGTAGATAATTCGCGCGAGCACTCCGGATCCGACGAACGCAACTATAGGGTTCATTCCGTAGATCACGAATGGCTTGATCCATCCGCGCACATTCATGTGGTCGATGATCCAGAGGCATGTCGCGAGAACTACGCAAGCCATTCCTGCGGTGAACAGTACATACGAGCTGGTCCACAGATTCTTGTTGATCGGGAAAACCCAGTTCCACATCAGACCCAGCACCATCGCGAGCGAGCCTGCTCCGAAGAGGCCCGCAATTCGGTCGATCAGCGGGCGCTGGGTATTGATCCAGCGGCCGGCCATTACACCGAGCATTGCCGTTCCCACCGCGGGAATCGTCGAGAGAATTCCTTCAGGATCGTATGTGGTGCTTCCGCCCCAGATGTGATTTCCGAGAATCGCCCTGTCAACGAATGCTTCGACTGTATTCGCGGGATCATTGAGGGTGAAGTAGCCCAGCGTGCCACCGTAGGCGGGAAGCGGCGTGAGAGTCATTATCAGCCAGTATCCATAGAGCAGCCCTGCGACGATCACCAGCTGCTGCTTCAGGGAAGTGCGAAGCGTGAGCAGCGCTGACAGGATGTAAACAACTCCAATGCGCGCGAGCACTCCCATTATGCGGACGTGGTGAAGCCTGTAAACGAACCGATCCATGAAAGTCGGGTCGTCGAATCCCGGGACCGTTGTTCCGTACTGGTAAAACGGGAACCAGGCCATCAGAAATCCAAGCAGATAGATGATCGCGCCGCGTTTTATGATCTGCCGGACTATGGCGCCTTCATCGTCTCCCCTCGCCCGACGAGCAGTAAGCGACAGATGCGTTGTGATTCCGACAATGAAGAGAAAAAATGGAAAAATCAGGTCGGTGGGTGTCCATCCATTCCATTCCGCATGTTCAAGCGGAGCGTAAATGGCGCCCCAGGTGCCGGGATTATTGACCAGGAGCATTCCCGCAATGGTCATCCCACGGAAAACATCGAGAGATACGAGACGTTCGCGCATGGTCGAATGTTGGGCCCTGTCCTCTGGGAAGCAATAGCAATAAGACTCAACTCCAGTCTTGACGAGCCGATACCATAGTCTTAGCTATGGCGCAGTCATTACGGCCGAGCCGGTGGCGAATTGCTAATAAACTCAACTCGAGGTTGCTGATGCGTGCTCTCTCTTTAAAACGCTTGTTCACTGTTCTAGGACTTCTTTGCATTGCTGTCCCAGCTGCGGCGCAGTCCGGCCTGATGGGTAGGGTGACTGAAGCGGGAACTGGAGCGCCAATTGTTGGCGCGCGTGTACAGGCGAACACTGGCGGACGAACGGCCGGCGTTGCGACGACGAGCGAGACCGGCGAATACCGCATCTCGAATCTGACCGCCGGCTCATACGACCTAACCATTTCAAGAATCGGATACACCCTGCAGCGAATGAGCGGTGTCCAGGTTGGGACTGGCTTCGCGACGAGCAATGTGACCATGTCGCTGATTCCGTCGCAGCTTGACCAGATCGTAACGACTGCTTCACGGGCTCCGGAGAAAGTGATCGATGCGCCGGCGTCTGTTTTCGTACTCAATGCTCCTGAAATCAATGACCGCCCCGCGGTAAACATTGCCGATCACGTGGTGAGACTGCCCGGAATCGACGTAGCACGCGGTGGAATCATGCAGTCGAACATCGTCGCCCGCGGATTCAACAACATCTTCAGCGGCGCACTGCTCATGCTGACGGACAATCGTTTCTCCTTTGTCCCGTCACTTCGTGTCAACATCCCGTACCTCACGCCGACACCATCTGAAGACGTTGAGCGTATCGAAGTCGTTCTTGGACCCGGCGCTGCGCTCTACGGACCGAACACGGCAAGCGGCGTCATGCACGTCATCACCAAGTCCCCGTTCACATCACAGGGAACTACGGTGACCGTTGATGGTGGTAACCAGAGTCTGCTTCGCGCCGGCTTCCGTCACGCTGGCTCGCCGAATGAAAAGTTCGGATACAAGATCTCATACGACGTTTTCCGCGCCACTGAATGGCCCGAGTTCC
>JANLYJ010000500.1:0-1883 GCA_031365555.1 Gemmatimonadaceae bacterium
GGCGAGTTCTGCCGCAGGTACAGGCGGGGGGAGGAGGGCGAGGGCTGTGAGAAAGGTTCGCGCTTCTGTCCCGGACCCTCGCTTTGCGGCTTCGGCAATTGCTGTTTCCAAGGTGTTGGTGAGCAGGCTGTCGAGATCTGCGACGGCCGCGGCGGGTTTGGGTCGACGCGTTTTGGGAGTTTGTTTCGTTTCTCTAATCAGCGCGTCCAGCATACGTGGATTTCCAGCACTGCGGACGTGCAAGAGCGCGATAGTGCCTTCATCGGTCAGCCCAGCCTTGGCAGCCAGGGCTCGCGTCTCGGTCTTGGTGAGCGGGGAGACAGCGATCTCATGACATGTCAATGATCCACGCGCATCATCGCGGCGCTCAGGTCGGCAGGATACCACGATAACAACGCCAATGATCGGAGTGGTGGCGAGCGAGTGGAGTAAAAGATGTGCGAAGGATCGTTCATTTGTGGCGGCGCGCGCCGCCATCCCGGCATGATCGATGGCGTCGAGCAGTATGACGATACGTGCATCGGCGTCTTTGGCCCTCAGCGCTCGAACAGCGTCCTGCAATCGTAAGCGGAATGCGCGAATAAAGTGATCGTCATCCGATTGAGTTGGGATCAGAATATCACAGAGGCCATGGTCACATGCGAGTGTGTTCGCGAGGTGAGTAATGGCGCGCCGGGCAAGATGCCGAGAATCGGCGGGATCACGCCACCTGCCACCGGCAAATCCATCGAAGAGAAGCACGACATGGCGTTTAGCGAGACGCTCGGCGAGCATCTGCATGATGACGGTTTTGCCTCCGCCAGCTGGCGCATGCAGTAAAATCGGGTCGGCGGAACTCGCAATGGCGGCTTCTATTTCTGCAATGACAGGCCGTTCAAGCGGTCCATGCACCGCAGGAAAAGCAGCAGGGGTGGGAAAGAGGTCGTCTTCGTCTTCGATCTCGAAGGCAGTCAGGACGTCGACGCGCCGAATGAGGTTGTCATGGGCGCCCTTGCCGCCTGCCTTGTCGTGGAGGAGTTGCAATAGGCCCAGAAACCTATGTCTGACGCCTGCCGTCGAAGGATCGCTCCAAGAAGCGATGGTATGGCGGACATCGTGGGCAACGGCGGCGATCGATCCTGCGGTCGGTGTGATCACCAAGCGCCGCGCAAAATCCGTGAGGTCCGCGGCTTGCAGCTTCGTAACAGCACTGATCTTAGCGATGGTTGCTTTGACCGTCTTGGTCGTTGCGGGAGTGCCAGCCCTTAAAGCCTCCAAGGCTTCGAGAACGCTCGTGCGAACGGGCCGGTTGCAGACAAACTCAAAGTGTCGCTTTGCGCGATTCTTCAGGTCTTCGCGATAGATTTCGGAGAATTTCGTGAGAGTCGGGGAGACGTACGAAAAGGGGGCGGGCGTCGTCGCTCGGGCAAGGGAGTATTTCAATTGCACCACGTGGATGTGCGTAGCGTCTTTGGTAAGTGACGCGCCGTGGTAGAGAACAAGGTCGGCAATTTCGTGCGCGGATTGCGATGCTTGATCTCGTGGACCAAAACCTTCCATGGCCAACGCAGCCAAGGTTGTCTGGGGATGAAGGAGTTGCAGGGATACGCGGGCGGCCCAGGTATCATGATAGGTGTGCCCGTCACGCGAGGCGCGGACGGAACCGGCGAATAGTGTAGATGGACGCTTGTTGGGCATCGGTCACAGTCGATTGCAGATCAGCGAGGAAGTTCTTGACTGTTGAAACTAGTGCGATTCGCACGAAGGACGATCTAAATCTGGACTGGCGATCGCGCGCACGCAAAATACGGCTAAGCCTTTGATTCAGTATATCGATAAATCAAGCCTGCTTGAGGTTCATGAACGTCGACCGTATCTCACCATCGGTAACATCAGAGCTTCGG
>JANLYJ010000515.1:0-12006 GCA_031365555.1 Gemmatimonadaceae bacterium
GGCAGAGCGTCTCATTGGCGCGCCGGGTGTGGTGTTTGTGGCTGTAACCGTAATGCTTTCAACCTTTGGGACCCTCAATGGGTCAGTACTGGGCCGATCGCGGATTTTCTTTGCGATGGCTGATGACGGCCTTCTGCACAAGAAGGTGGCTACGGTCCATCCCACCTATAAAACGCCCCACATTGCCGTTCTCCTTCAGACCGTGCTTGGGGTCTTTTTTGTCCTGCTGGGCACCTTCGAGCAGCTGGCCGATGCGTTCGTAACGGCGATCGTGCCTTTTTACGCCCTCGCTGTGGCTGCAATCTTCGTTTTGCGGCGCCGGCCTGACTACGCGCCTCCATTCCGGGTTCCTGGGTACCCAATAGTTCCCCTGCTTTTCATTCTGGCGACTGTCTACCTGCTGGCGAATGCCATAATCGACCCGGGCAGCCGGATCCCCACCCTGGTAGTTCTCGGCGTCGTGATTCTGGGCATCCCTGTTTACTACCTGACCGTAGGCAGAAAACGACCCTGAAAAGGTGACCTTTTAGACACACATTTTTCTTGACCGCTCCCTGTACCAAGCCCTACCTTTGGGCTTCCCTCTCACCCCTCTTTTTCTCATGATCAAAACCCGTTTGTTTGTTGCGCTCGCGGCAGTATTTGCGATCGCCGGCGCCGGTGTAAAATCCGTCGCTGCCCAGGGTGTTACGACAGGCGCCATCGCAGGATCCGTCACCGATGCAAATGGTGCCGGGATCGCGAATGCGCAGGTCCAGATCACCAACCGCTCGACCGGTTTCAGCACCGGCGGACTCACGCGCGACGGCGGCAATTACGTCGTGCAGGGTCTCGAGACTGGTGGTCCCTATACACTCACCGTCCGTCGCATTGGCTATCAGCCGACAACCCGCGATGGTCTCGTAGTCGGGCTTAGCGCCACGACTCGCGTAGACATCAAGCTGACGCAGCAGGCCGCGCAGCTTTCAGGAGTAGTTGTCAGCGCGGCCGCCTCGACGTCAGACATCACGCCGAGCAACACAGGCACGAAGACGACACTGTCCGACACGGTTGTTCAACGTCTCCCGACGACCAACCGCAACATCAACGATTTCCTGAAGCTTACTCCCCAGGTTTCCAGCACCGGTCCTGGCAACTCGGCCGGTGGCATGTCGAACCGCATGAACAACGTGCAAATCGACGGCGCCACCGAGCGTGACGTTTTTGGTCTTGGTTCTACGGGTCAGCCGGGCGGCCAGATTGGCGCAAAGGCGATTTCGATTGACGCGGTGAAGGAGCTTCAGGTTCTGCTCGCACCGTTCGACGTCCGTCAGGGAAACTTCGGCGGCTTGATCATCAATGCAGTCACCAAGAGCGGTACAAACAGCTTTCACGGCAGCGGATATCGCTACTATCGTGACCAGGACTACGGCCGGAACGTTCCAGCCTTGCGCGCAACGAACTTTGAACGCGACCAGTACGGATTTTCGCTGGGTGGGCCGATCCTAAAGGACAAGCTTCACTTCTTTACCGCCAACGAGTGGACAAGAGAATCAAGTCCGGTTTCGGGACCATATCAGGGTCAGCCGGCTGGTTCCGCGACTGCCTTCCCGTTCACTGACGCAGAGATCACGCGAATCAGCGCTGCGCTCGCAGCCAGAGGACTTGCTAATCCAGGCACTCTCGGCGCACTCAATACTCCGTCCCCGACGGATAACCTCTTTGGCCGTGTTGATTACCAGCTGAGCGACGTTCACCGTCTTGTTATGCGCTTCAACTACACTGATGCGCTGAACGACAACCGCCGCCAGAATGCGCGCAGCGGAAGCCGGGCCGTGTACTCGACCAACTTCCATTCAATCCACAGCGTAAAAAAAGCTCCGGTTCTTCAGCTTTTCTCCAATTTCAAGAACGGGTGGAGTAACGAAGCATTTGCAGGTGCTTCAATCGTTCAGGACCGCCGAGTCCCGAAATCGACGTTTCCACAGGTTCTCATTGTTAACGGAGCGAATTCGATTCTGGCTGGTACCGATCAGTTCTCCAGCGGAAACGAAGGAGATTTCAACACTTATGAATTCACGGACAACCTGACCATACCACGTGGCGCCCATAACTTTGTTCTGGGAACGCGGAACGAGTACGTGACGGTTCGTAACTTGTTCACCCAGAGTCTCGCGGGTGTCTACGAGTATCCAACGATTGCCGCGTTTGAGAGTGGAGCAGCTGGACAGGGTCGGTTCTTCCGGAAGGCTTTCATTCTGAGCCAGAACGGCAACGCGTATTTCGATGGTCTTCAGAGCGCGTTTTATGCGCAGGATACCTGGACAGCTACCCCGCGAATGACCGTTAACTTCGGAATTCGCGCAGACAACAGCGCATTCCTGACGGATAACAGCTACGCCCTCGCGGTTGACTCGGCGTATGGACATCACACGACGCCGAAGGGAGCGCTTCAGTTCTCACCGCGCTTCAGCTTCAACTGGGATGCGACTGGTGATCAGGCCAACCAGGTTCGCGGAGGAATCGGACTGTTTGTCGGAACTCCACCATACGTCTGGCTGGAAAATGCGTACATCAACAACGGGCGCGTCATCACCTTCCTCAATTGCGGAGTACAGAGCGGTACGGCGGGAAATGCGCTCGTACCGGCGTTTACATCTGATGTCTCCGGGATCCAGACATGTGCTGGCGGAACAGGAAACAAGCCCATTGGTGATGTCAACTTTCTCGACAAGGACTTGAAGTTCCCGCAGCCGATGCGCGCCAACCTTGCTTACGACCGTGTTCTCGGCACAAGCAACGTGGTGGCGACAATTGAGGGTCTGTACTCCAAGACGCTCAATCAGCTCTTCTTTATAAATCGCAACCTGGCTGGTCCGCAGGGAGTGGATAAGTTTGGCCGGGTTATGTACGGAACGTTGACCACAACGGGGTCGTCCGTAACCGCGCGTCCGGCGGCTGTTGTTGCGAATGGCGGCACGGCACGTTTCAGTACCGCAATCGACATCATTAACCAGAGCAAAGATTACGCGTACAACATCACGGGTCAGTTGCGGAAGCGGTATGCCGACGACTGGGAAGCGCTGATTGCGTACTCGTATGGACATGCGTACGACAACCAGAGCTTTACCTCAAGCACGCATATTTCCAACTGGCAGTTCGGGCGCACTCTTTCCACCAAACAGGAAGAGACGCTCACCCGGACCAGTCTTTTTGACCAGCCACACCACATCGTCGGCTTCCTGACGAAGACGGTCAACTGGGGCCAGAAGATGGAGAAGATGGGAAGCTGGACCAACGGCTTGTCCACCGACTTCACGCTTTCGTACCAGGGAACTTCCGGTTCGCCGCATGATTACGTCTACAGCAACGACATGAATGCTGACGGCGTAACCGGAAATGACCTGATCTATGTTCCGACCGACGTGAATGACCAGAATCAGATTCGCTTCGGGACGATCACGACGGGCGGCCAGACGTTCACAGCCAATCAGCAGGCTGCAGCACTCGAAGCGTTAATCAGCAAGACCAAGTGTCTGAATGAACAGCGTGGACAGATTCTGAAGCGCAACTCCTGCCGTCTTCCATTCTCCAACACGTGGGACGCAACAATTCGCCAGGTAATCCCGAGCATCGCCCAGCAGCGGCTGTCGCTGCAGCTCGATGTGTTCAATCTTGGCAATGCACTAAACAAGAACTGGGGTCAGAGCCGTACGAACCCGGGCACCACGAACAGCAACATTACGCTGTTCACCACCACCGCGATTTCCTCGACTGATCCGTCACAGGGAGTCCCGACGGTGAACTACGCCGCAAATGCTCTGGCATTCGATCCACAGAGAACGGGCGAGCCGCAGCAGTACCGTGTGTTCGCGAATTCGTCCAACTTCTGGCGGATGCAGATCGCGGCACGTTATAGCTTCTAGTTAGCTCGGCAGCAAATGTAGAAAGGGCACGGATGCGAAAGCGTCCGTGCCCTTTTCTTGTCCTTGGGCCATCTCCTGAGCTGTGATATAGAATCGCCAGTTTTTGGTTTGCGGACTTTGTGGTGAACGTCGACGCAAACTCCTATAGTTCGGCGTCGCCGTCGAGAGGGGAAATGCCAGTCCGCATGTTCAGTCGTCTTACCGAATCGAAGCGGGAGACGTCGCTTCGCCTGAGGATCATCGGGTGGGTGTATATCATTTACGGCGTGATGACAGTTCTGCTTGGGCTTGAGGCAGTCGCCGTTGCGCTGACACTTGGCAGATCGCTCCCAGTGACTTTCAGTGCGCTGATGCTCGCCTTCATTTTCCTTAGTAGCCTGACCCTTGGGTCGGCGTGCGCGTATGCGGGCCTAATGTTGCTTGACCGTTCGCGCATGGCGGGATTTCTCATTCTCGTAATTTCCGCGTCGAGTTTCTCTTCAGTGTTCCTTCGTAAACCGTTTTCGATTCCCGCACTCGTTCTCGAGATTGTAGGACTGGTTCTGATCCTGTCTGTTTGGCACGAGCTTGAAGGACCGTTGCCCTTTGGCTTGAAGTCCGAAAGAGGCGTGGTGACATCGCTCGTCCTCGTATTTGTGCTTGGCTTGTTTCGGCACCCAGCCTCAAGCCGTTCAATGGAGAAACGAAGGCCCCCAACCTATCATCCGCCGACGACGGTTATCCGCGCGCCAAGAGCGCAGTGAGCAAATCTTTCGCGCTCATCTTCATTAAACCTTAATTAATCCAACGTTCATACTCTCTTAACGCGGGATCGCGCGTGTTCGGTAATACTGTTGCGTCTAACAGGTATACACAGATACCGGAGGGAGAGATGTTCATCAAACTGGTTGAGTCAAACCGAAAAACAAGTCGTTCGCCCGCAGGCACAGTTGCGAGTGTGGCGCTTCACACCGGGCTGATCGTTGTCGCAATCGCTGCAACGGCAAACGCGGGGACCAACCCTGACCGCCCCATCGTGGATCCCACGGTTGTCTACATACCACAGCGCACACCGGAACCCTCCGTGCGACATGGAGCCAAACCTGTGAGGCAGGCAGTCAAACCAGAGAGGGTTGCTCCAGCGGCGCCCCTTGTTGCGCCCGTCATAGTTGCGACGGAAATTCCCGCAGCTACAGCG
This sequence comes from Gemmatimonadaceae bacterium, assembly GCA_031365555.1. Classification (GTDB taxonomy): domain Bacteria; phylum Gemmatimonadota; class Gemmatimonadetes; order Gemmatimonadales; family Gemmatimonadaceae; genus UBA4720. The sequence continues at coordinate 5,083 of JANLYJ010000515.1, forward strand.
ATGCCAACCGTCACTGATCCTTCTGCCGCCACAGGCGCCGCCAATCCACTTGCCATTGTTGGAGCAGGAGTGCCCAGTGGCGGAGAAATCACCGGTCCGCTCACGGCACTCGAGGTCGACAAGGCGGTTCGCGCGTTTCGCACTAACCGTCCGCCTTCGTATCCCGAACGGTTGCGCGCACAGGGAGTCGAAGGGGAAGTACTGGCGCGTTATGTTGTTGACGAAAGGGGACGCGTCGATATTAGAACGTTCGAAGTGATCAGCGCATCCACTCCCGCGTTTGCGAGCACAGTTCGTTCCGCACTGGAGCAGGCGCGCTTCGAGCCAGCCGAGGCGGCGGGAAAAAAGGTCGCACAGCTGGTCGAACAAAGATTTCAATTTCGACTGAACTGAAATAACTCATCACAGGAGAAGGAATGGCGCTCGCGCGGATACTGTTAGGTGCAGCTGGATTTCTAATGAGCGGCGCGGGTGCCGTCTTCTCTCAGGCCACTGCATCCAGTGGTGAGCGCCTCCGAGTCTTCATAGACTGCAATGTCACAGGATGCGACTCCGATTTTTTCCGAACCGAGATTGGTTTTGTCGACCATGTTCGCGATCGCGCCGATGCTGATGTTCATGTGCTGGTGACAACTCAGTCAACCGGCAGTGGTGGAGCCGCGTATACACTCGCCTTCATTGGCCGATCTGCCCGTGCCCTCAGAAGCGATACTCTCGCAGCTGCGGCACCACAGTCATCGACGCAGGATGAGCGTCGGAAAATATTGGCTAGAGGCATCAAGCTGGGACTTGTGTCGTACGTGGCTCACACCGACGTGGGACCGCGGCTGGAGGTGACACTCAGAGCGAGCGATTTACCCGGGCAAGCCGCTGCGGCCAACCCTGCCAACGATCCATGGAATTATTGGGTCTTTCGCATCGGCTCAAACAGCAATTTTTCCGGCGAGAAATCGCAGAGGTTCGCTTCGGTCAACGGATCGGTGAGCGCCAACCGGACTACAGAAGCATGGAAAGTGAGTCTTCGCACGAACGGTAATTACAACGAGAGCAAGTTTACTTTCAGTAGCGGTACGCGCTTCGCGAACTATTCGCATACCTACGGAGCGAGCGAGCTGATTGTTAAAAGCCTCAACGACCACTGGTCTGCCGGCGAACGCGCGTCAATTGGTTCATCCACATACCTGAACCAGAAAATGAGCGTAAGAGCGGGCCCTGCCATCGAATACAATGTGTTTCCGTATTCCGAGGCGACACGACGGCAGCTCACATTCCAGTATTCGCCCGGCGTCGAGCATTTCAGGTACGAGGAGAAAACAATTTTCGGCAAGTTCAGTGAAACGCATCCGGATCATTCCCTCACTGCATCGCTTGACCTGAAACAACCCTGGGGAAGCGTAAGCTCTTCGCTCGAGGGAGCCTCACTCCTCGATGACTTCTCGAAAAAGCGCGTTGTGAATTTCACCAGCCTGAACCTGAGATTATTCAAGGGTTTCAACTTGAACATGTACTCGAGCATCGCGTTCATTCGCGATCAACTGTACATACCGGGAGGAGACCTCACCGACGAAGAAGTTCTCGTCCGCCGCCGTCAGCTGGAATCGTCATACCGGTACTTCGGGGGCGTCGGCATCAGCTATACATTTGGCTCAATCTTCAACAACATTGTCAATCCGCGGTTCGGCGGATCGAGCGGCGGCTTTATCATATTCGACTAGGATACGGCGCCCCGTTCAATACATTAGTCCCGGATGCTCACCCTTACTCCGTGAATAATGGAAATCTCGATCATTGCGCTGAACTTTCTTTACGCTGGGCTCGGCGTTGTTCTAATGTATCTGAGCTATCGCATCATCGACTGGCTCACTCCGCAAATCGACTTCACCGCGGAGCTGAAACGCGGTAATGTCGCGATCGCCATCTTCATAGCAGCTCTCTTTCTGTCCATCGCGCTAATCGTGGGCGGCGCGCTAAAGTGAATATGAGGTCGCTCTGCGCGGCGCTCATCGCACTACTGTTATTTGCATCCCCGGGGTCCGCCCAGAAGAAAATCTTCGGGACGGAGGGCGTAATGGGTCGCATGGAACGCGCTGCACAAAAGCGGCAGGAAGCTATCGCGCGTGATACGTACGATCCGATCTTCCGCAAATACTCAAAGCGCTACTTCGGTGTCGGCTACGACTGGCGTCACTTCAAGGCCCAGGGCATGGCCGAAAGCGAGCTGAATCCAAGCGCCAAAAGCAGGGTAGGCGCGCGCGGCATAATGCAGCTGATGCCCGGCACCTTCAACATCATCTTCGATCCCCGCAAGATTCCGCGCAACATTACCGACCCCGAATTCAACATCGCCGCAGGCATCATGCACGACCGCTACCTGTGGGGACGCTGGAAGCGGGATCAGGTTTCCGATGAAGACCAGGCCGACTTCATGTTCGCCAGCTACAACGCGGGCGAAGGACCAATCATCCGCGCACGTAAAGCCGCGCTGCTAAAAGCGCTTGATGCGGGTCGGTGGAATGCGATCGAAGCCGTCGCACCCAATATCTCGGCGTGGAGATACAGAGAGACGCTTGGCTATGTTAGAAAGATTCGCAGCAACTACGGGGAACTGAGAAAGTAGGCAGATCGCTTATACGGAGAAAACGCTGGTTTTGTGTTGTGGATTTTCGGTGATGAGTTTATCGGTCCGTAGCGTTTTGCACCGAAACGGGAAACCCGCAACCGGTAACCCGTCACCCAAAACCAGCTTTATCTCCCTAAGATCTAGAAAATCTTGAGGTTTATGTACTTCCGCGGGTTCGCCTTGAAATCCGCAGTCAGGGAATCCATTCGCTGAATCAGCATCCTGACATCGTTGTACATCCCCGGGTCATTGAGCAGCTTCGCCACTGTCCCGTTCCCGTTATCAACTTTCGCAAGAATCGAATCGATTCGCGCGGCAGTTGTCTTCATGTCGCCAGTCAGAGTGGCCATGTTAGCGCTGGCAGCCCGAAGATTGGTAACAGTCGAATCAATTTTTGCAGGATCAATGGCAGTTGTTGCGCGCCGTACTGCTTCCTGTGTTGCACTCAGCTGACGGTTCTGCTCGGCCGCCACCACTGCGAGCTGCGCAATGAGCCGGTTGGTCCCCGCAAGCGACTGCCGCATATCGCGAATCCCGCCGCCCGCAACCATCTCCCGTTCCATCTCGCGGGTCAGTGCGTTAACTGAAGTCCCGACTGAATCGGCCTTGGCCGTGATTTCAGAGAGACCGGGAGCTGAGGGCGCAACTGGAAGAGTGTCGCCCGAGTTGAAGGACTGCGGATTCGGCTTGATTGGCGTAAGGGCGATTGCCATGTCACCGAAAATTCCGTTAGCAACTACCCGTGCACTGGTGCCGAGCGGGACCTTGTAGGCATTGACGATACGCATCGTCGTGACAAGCGTGCCGTTCTGTTTCAGCTCTACCTGGTCTACATACCCGACGTTGACACCGACGAGCAGTACCGGCTGACCCTGCTTGAGTCCGGCGCCCCACGGGAACTTGGCATACAAGGGATAGCCCTTGGACAGTCCGCCTCGGGCCAGCCAGAGCGACCCGACTATCGCGACTGCGAGCGTCGCCGTGATGAGAATTCCAACGAGTACTTCGTCCCTTTTTTTCATGCTTGTAGATAAGGTGCGAGCAAGAGCGCGGTTATCGCGTCGAGAATCAGGATTGCAACCGATGTAATGACGACAGCCTGTGCCGTACTGCGGCCGACTCCTTCAGCGCCAACGTCTGCAGTGTATCCCTCGTATGAGCAGAAAAATGCGATCGCAGCGCCAAAGACAGTGGCCTTAATGATACTATAGATGATCTGAAATGGGCCGAACGCGAGTCGCAGCCCCTGGGTAAAATCGTAAGCCGTGACGTCCGTGGCTATGACCGCCGTAAGGAAGGCAGTCAGCACGCCAATCGTATCAGCCAGGATTGTAAGAATCGGGAGCATGATGACGGCGGCCAGCACCCGGGGCACAATGAGGTAGGCAACCGGATCGTATGCGAGTGTTTCCAGTGCGTCGATCTGCTCGGTGACTCGCATGGTGCCGATTTCTGCAGTGATTCGGGCACCGACCCGACCTGTCAGTACTAGCGCGGTCAGCAGTGGCCCCAGCTCGAGAATGATCGACTGCCGGGCAATCAGTCCCACCACAGACAATTGAACACCGCCGAACAACTGGTAGCGCGTCTGAAAAGCTGTGACGGCGCCGATGAAAGCTGCCACGATTGCCGCGAGCGGGACCGAGTCTACGCCGATGTTGCGCATCTGGCGCATCGTCTCGGGCCAGAAGGTATTCCAGTCCCTGAGCGCGCGTCCAATGTCGCGGGCGAAATAACCACGCTCACCGACACGACGGAAAAGCCCGGCAACTGCGCCGGTCACGTGCGCACTCTCTTCATCAGAATCAGTCCCGCAACGGTGAACACAATGCTGGGAATCCAGGCGGCCAGCTCAGGTGACATGAACCCCTTGGAGCCGAACGCCTTCGTGAGCTGAATAAGCATCAGGAACACTACGGTAGTAGCGAGGCTGATGCCGATTCCATATGCCGCGCCGCCTCGTTGTGTGCTTGTCGCCAAGGGCGCGCCGAACAAAAGAATCACGATGCAGGTGACTGGAATCGCAATCTTGAGCATTCGCTCCACACGGAGATTGTTGACGTCCGATCCGGACCGCTCGAGTGCACCAATAAACTTGCCCAGTTCTCTGTAGTCCATTTCAGCAGGCGCTTTCGGGGATGCAGTCAGCTCTGTCGGTTTTTCGACGAACCGACGATCAGTCAGCGAGTCAAAGGTGAAAGTGATATTCGTCAGCGAATCCGGAATGATGTGCATCAGGCCCTTCCGAACCACCCATCCCTTGGAGGGAGTGTAAGCCGCGTTGGTCCCCATGACAACATAGGTGGGATATGCGGGACCTGTTCCACGCCGTTCAATCACAAGGCCGTCAATAGCGGCGTTGTTCACCTGCAGCGACCCCACCTTGTAGACGCGTCCGCCATCTCCAGCAAATGCAAAATTGTACCGTTCACTGCTGCCGGCAAACTTTCGTGTCTCCAGCAGCTCGAGCTTTCGTTTGCTGGAATGCGGGGCAATTTCCCCGATGATGAGTCCCACCGACGTTGCGAGCATAGCCCCGGCGAAGAGGGGTGCGATCATCCTGAAGAAGCTTATTCCCGACGCCTTCGCAGCGGAAATCTCCGAGTGTCGTGTGAGTCCACCAATCGAGAAAACGGTGGCAAACAAAACTGCGGCCGGTAAAACGAGGAACATCGACTCTGGCAATCCATACAGGTAGCTCAGCGCGATTCTCCCCGCGCTCAAGTGCCGGCCCAGATATGTGTCGATATTGTCGGTCAGGTCGATCACGATGAGCATGAGTGGAAAGCCCAGGCCTGTCGCCACAAAAATCTTCCAGAATTCCGCGAAGACGTACCGGTCGAGCGGCTTGATGATGTGCTTGAGCACTACGCGCCTGCCCGCGAACGGCGTCGCATTTTTCGTCTCACTGACTGGCGCATGTTCAGGAATGTTTCCGCCAGCTCGCCACCGCGTGCTGTTGCGGACTCCGTTCCCATTCGGGACAGCAGGTATAGTCCCGCGCTTCCGAACAGGATGTTCGCGAGCCACATGGATACGAAGGCGGGCATCATTCCGCGCTTCGCCAGCGCCTCTCCACCAATCAGGCAGATATAGTAGAGAGCGAATACAATCAGGCTTACCCCAATTGTCAGACCAACTCCGCCGCGCGGAAACCTGAGCGCTACCGGGGCGCCAAGAATGACGAAGATGAGACACGCCACTGCGAGCGCGAACTTCTTGTGAATTTCCACATAGTACGAATTCACCAGCGTCGAATTCTCCAGCATCCGCGCCCGTGCTGCATCAACCAGGGGCTGAATGCTGCTGACGTTGATCTCGTTGGCGCTTCCAATTTGACTAAGTCGTGAGCGCGCCAGAGCGGCGCTGTCACTTGCAGCCGATGAGCCAAGGCTCGGCGCCTGCTGCGCACCAAGAGGTTTAGGCAGAATAGAGGAGATGATGTTGCAGTATGCCCGTACAAATGCAGCGTCGCCGGGAGCCGACTGGCCTTCATCGAACGAGTCCTTGCTCAAAACCTGTTTTCTGGACTTTGCCGTCTTGAGTGCAAGCAGGTATTGCCCTTTTGCACCCTTGTAAAGGTTGCGGGCTTTGGTGGCTGCCGTTCGCATCTCGCACACGGTCATCTCGCGATCGCTTTTGTACTGATCGTTGTCGCTTTTCCGGAATTCGTTTCCAACGCCGGCGATTCGCACCCGGTCAACATCGAAGTAAAGACGCTGCAGCTGCGATGGAGTGGCAACGGGAACATCCTGCATCGACCCGACGTATAGAGTGAGATCCAGGTCGCGCTGGTTATTTGTCATCGCCATGTCGCCGCTGTCCGCATAGATCGTCCTGCGGCGGGTCGGATCCGACATGTCGTAAATGATCACATCGCGCATTTTGTTGGAATGCTGCTGGTCGAGATGGGCGGCGCGGAGATACAGCTTGCCCGGACTTACTTCATTGATCACCTGCTCGCGGAGACCGAATGTCGGCTTCTTTTGCGCAATATCGGTCTGCAGCACGCGAAGCCTGTGGTTCGCCGCTGACAGAATCTGGTCGTTGAAAAGCACCATCCCGATGGCGACGACGACTCCGGCCAGTGCGACCGGTTTCATTATCGCCCATGGTCCTACGCCATTTGCCTTGAGAGCCGTGAATTCATTTTCTGAAGCGAGCCGGCTGAACGCGTACAGGGTCGCAACCAGCACTGCCATTGGCATGGTGAGAGCGATGGTTAGCGGAACCGACAGCGCCAGAAATTCCACAATTGCCTGCCACGGCAGTCCTTTTCCCACGAGCTCACCAAAACGCTTCGC
>JANLYJ010000054.1:0-2517 GCA_031365555.1 Gemmatimonadaceae bacterium
CCGGACTTTCGGTGTCGTTCCCCCCCAACTGCAGTTCTACGTGTACTACGTGCCTACTACGTGTCCTACGTGTAACCCCAAAGGCTTCCTCTTGACTAATCGCGTTTCGCCGCTAGTATATAACCGACCAGTTATACAACGCACAGGTTATATATGCAAATACACACCTCACATCGGCTGGATGTAACCTTCGCGGCCCTCGCGGATCCCACGCGGCGCGCCATACTGGCGCGGCTGGCAACGGGAGAGGCGTCGGTTAATGAGCTCGCGAAGCCATTTCGAATGAGCCAGCCGGCTGTCTCAAAGCACCTCAAGGTGCTCGAGAATGCCGGCCTCATCTCCCGCGGTCGCGATGCCCAGCGGCGACTGAGCAGGATCGAGGGGAAGGCGCTCGCTCAGGCGAGCAAATGGCTCGAGCACTATCGCGAGTTCTGGGACGCGAGCTTCAGCAGGCTCGACTCACTACTCGAAGAAATGAAAGCCACAGAAAGAAAATCATCCAAACCGAGAAGACGGAGAAAGTCCAAATGATCCGCACCGAGCGAGTCAAAGTCGAACCCCAGGGTGAACGCGAGATCCGGATGACCCGGACATTCAAGGCTACTGCACCAATGATCTTCGATGCCTTCACCAAGCCCGAGCTCGTACAGCGCTGGCTCCTCGGCCCCGATGGATGGTCGATGCCGGTATGCGAGATGGATGTGCGAGTCGGCGGCAAGTACCGGTGGGTGTGGAAAAACAACACAACAGCCGAGACGATGGGAATGGGAGGCGTCTACAAGGAAATCACCCGCCCGACACGCATTGTGAATACAGAACGGTTCGACGTTGCGTGGTACCCGGGCGAGTCGATCGTAACAACCGACTTCGTCGAACATTCAGGAAAAACCGCAATGACGGTGACAATTCTTTATGAATCAAAAGATGCCCGTGACGAGGTACTCAAGTCCGGCATGGAGAGCGGTGTAAACGACAGCTACAACAACCTCGAAGACCTTCTATCAGCCGAGACGAAATGATGCCTACGATCACGCCCTTCCTCTGGTTCGACAACAACGCTGAAGAAGCAGTCACGTACTACACGTCGATCTTTCCGGATTCGAAAGTCGGATTCATCAACAAGGTCACGGGCTCCTTCACACTGCAGGGGCAGAATTTCATGGTCCTTAACGCTGGACCCCAGTTCAAGTTCAACGAAGCCATCTCCTTCTTCGTGAGCTGCGAAGACCAGAAGGAAGTGGATTTCTACTGGTCGCGCCTTACGGCCGATGGTGGAAGCGAAAGCCGGTGCGGATGGCTCAAGGACAAGTTTGGACTGTCATGGCAGATCGTACCAAAGGCACTGAGTCGTCTGCTGGGTGACAAGGATCCGGCGAGAGCGAACCGCGCGATGCAGGCGATGCTGAAGATGCAAAAGATCGATGTCGCCGAGCTGGAGCGAGCGGCCGAAGGAAACTAGAGCGGGCGGGCGAAGTAGCCGACGATCACAATGAAAGAGAGACCTGCAAATCCAAGTATGATGACGAGCAGGTCTCTTCTTCTCGGCTTGAGGACTCGTAATGTCGGGCGAATTCGAATCAAGTAGGTGTCGGGTGGTGTTACCTCGAACTTAGTCATCAGCTTTACCGCGTCAAGTACTCTGTAGACTTAGAGTGTGAAAGGGGAGGAGACCGGTGAGACCGGTGAGAACTTCTGACGGTGTACTGGGTCCCTCACCGGTCTCACCGGTCTCCTTTCCCTTACAAACGCTGACTTACAGCGTTGGTTAGATACCGAGACTAAGCTGAGATGAAGCGCGACTTACCGTAGCAGGCATGAATGGACCGATCGCCGAGTCCTGCGGAGCGGCGGTGATCTTACCGCGGAAGCCGGTCTTGGCAAGCCGCCCCCGCATCGTCTCGAGCGCGAGCGTCGGCTCATTACACCACTCGCTCAGGTGCGCGAGCACGACATGACGCAGACCGCCCCGCGCTATCGATGCAACGGTTTCGGCGGAGTCCTTGTTGCTCAGGTGACCGTTGCGTCCACCAATCCGGTTGCGCAGTGAAATGGGATACGGGCCACGCTGCAGCATGATCTCATCATGATTCGACTCCATCACCAGCATGTCCACACCCCTGATGCACTCACGCAGGCCATGGCTCACGCATCCAAGATCGTAAACAACAGCCGCGCTCGCACCCGTCGAGCGTGAGACCGCAACAATAGCGACCGGCTCCACTGCGTCGTGCGCTATTGGCGCCGTCGTAAGATCGAAGTCGCCTATGTTGAAGCATGCGCTGCGGCCGACGGTGGTTACAGTTGAAGTGCGCAGCGATCGTGATGCGACGCGCGTCCCGGCCGTCGCGTAGATCTGCCATCCCCATTTGCGCGACCCCGAGCCCACACCGCGCACGTGGTCGTGGTGCTCGTGAGTGACAACAACTGCCTCGATCGACTCGGGCTCGACTTCAATTCCCTGAAGCCGTTCCGCAATCACGTTGCAGGGAAATCCGGCGTCAATGAGAATTCTCGACC
>JANLYJ010000159.1:0-5005 GCA_031365555.1 Gemmatimonadaceae bacterium
CCACACCGTTCGTTGCTGTTCCACTCGTATTCACTGCCCGCAAGTTTGTAAGCCCGCGCGAGGTCGATCGGCAGGCGGCTAACGCATGATCACTTCAACGGAGCATTTATGAACGGTTTCTTCGGGATGATGCTGATTGGATTGGCCCCGTGGCTCTTGTTCGGCGGCGGAATTTTTTATCTCGGGTTGCGCTATGTCCGGGGAACTGAGCGTCGCGCCGCCATTCAGGGTGAATTCGGCGATTCTCAGCGTCGGATCACAGAGCTTGAGGACGCCGTCGGCCAGCTGACTTCGGAAATGGCCCGTCTGTCTGACGGGCAACAGTTCACTGCACAACTTATTGCCGGCAAGGAATCGCCTAATCCAGTTTCGCCTCCGCTAGGCGGTCAATCGAGGTACAAATGAATTGGAATAAAATGGAATAAACCATCTTACTAACGACTACCGGGAACTAGGCGCGGTAGGCGCGAGATCGGCTGGTTCACCAACTGCAATAACTCCTTCCGGCACCTGTGCTTCCTCCGGTCGGGCAGTCGCTAGAGCGTCGGTTAGCAGCAGCGTTGCTGCGACCATTACACCCGCGATCACGAACGGAACACCAATGCCTACGCGATCCATGAGATAGCCGGACGCGAGCGGAAAGGCGACACGCGAAACTCCACCGAAGGTGTGCTGAACTCCCATGTACAATCCGCGCTCCTGCTTTGACACTGCGCGCGAGAGGGCAGCAGTAACACTTGGGAAAACGAAGGCAGTACCCAGCGGCATAAGCGTGCAGGCGATGAACATTGTGGTGAGTGAGTGCATGGCCGCGACGAGCGCAAGACCGGACGAAAGGAGTACGAGGCCTACGCGTGCAAGCTGCGCTTCACCGATCCACTGGATCATGCGGCCCAGGATCCACACCCGCACTATGACACCCATCCCTCCGAAATACATGATCACGTAGCCAACGTTCCTTTCAGTTAGATGCAGGCGCTGCGCAAACACGAGAGGCAGCGTCGCCCCCGTTCCATAGAAAGCGCCGATTGCAATCGCATAAATCCAGATCAGGCGTGCAGCGGGATCTCGCGGATTTGTCATTACGCCAAGTATCGCCGACATTCCGGATCTTGGAGCGGCAGTGTGTGGCGACGACGTTGTTGTGTGCGACTCGTCCAGATACTTCCATGCGAATGCAATCACAGTGAAACAGAGCGCCGCTGCTCCAACTCCTGGCGCGCTCCGTCCAAAGAACTGCACCAGCACTGACCCGATCGCGGGACCTACAACAGCGCCGAGACTGGTCGCCGCGGATAACCAGCCCATGGCCTTCGCACGGTCCTGCGGTTCGCTGACATCGGCGACGTAAGCCTGAATCACGGCAATCGTCCCGCCGCCGAATCCACCAACTATGCGCGCGAGGAAGAGCAGCCAGAGAGTGCCCGACATTGCGAAGAGGATGTAGCCAACGGCTGACACGAACAATCCACAGAGAAGCGCCGGTCTGCGCCCATACTTATCGGAAACGCGTCCCCACACCGGAGCGCTCAGGAGCTGAGCGACCGCGAACATTGCGATCAGCAATCCAACCATCGTAGCATTGGCGCCGAGCCGCGTTGCATAGAAGGGCAGCAGCGGGAAAATGATCACAACGCCGAGCATGTCTATGAACGCGGTGACGAACAGGATCCTTAGTTTCGCTTGCATGGCTCGGCCCTCGCTTAAATCGAGGCGTATGGGTGAAAGCAACTTCGCGGGCCTTGCACTCACTTTCGTTTGGCGAGCACTCGAACAGCGCCAATCACGTCGCGCCAAGCCCGCGAGGCAGGTGCTATCAGGTCGAAATGACCGGCCTCGGCGATTGCACTCAAGCGCGCATTTCCGCCACTGGCGCGTACTGATTCAAGCATTGACTGGCTTTGCGACAATGGAACGATTGGGTCTGCGGTCCCGTGAATTAACCGCAGGGGAACGGTAACTGGAATGCGCTCAACCGGGTTGACTGCGGAATAACGCATGGGAAATTCGTTCGGAGTTCCACCCATCAGTTCGGCCACCGCCATGTTACACGGTCCAATTCCCGATCCGTAAGTGCGCAGGTCCGTAATACCGGCAAGGCTCACCACTCCACTCACGCCAATTGGCGCCTTCGCTATTTGCGCTCCGTCGATTTGTTCGCCGGCCTTTCTTGACGCGAGCCAGAGTGCGAGCTGACCGCCAGCTGAATGTCCGACAAGTACGACGCGGCCGGTGTCCAATCGAGAAAATCGCCTTGCAAGCTCTCTGGTAAAGTCCAAACCTTGTGCGACATCGGCGAAAGTACCTGGCCAACCTCCTCCAGTATCTCCGACTCGGCGGTACTCGATTGTCAAAGTCGCAAAGCCAGCGCGTGTAATTGCGTCAGCCGCGTGCCCTATGTGCGCAACGTCGAAAGCGGCCCGCCAACAACCGCCATGAACCAGAACCACGATCGGCACACGCCCTCGCCCCGGCGGAAACCGCAAGTCGCCGAACTGAAGCGAATCCGGGCCATACATGATTCTATTGGCCGGCGCCGGCGTTGGCCCTGAGATCAACTCGTCGTATTCGATTCCAGTTCTCTCAGGCGCGGGCATTGCTCCTCCGCATCCTGAAAGCAGTGCGGCGATAGCAAAAATTACCGTTGACCGACAACATTTAAACATTGGGTGCCCGCCCGAGTCGAAATCATTTACTGCCTCTGGTGTGAGGTATATTCGCTTCGCCCTTTCCGGAATGCGAGGTGAAGTTGCCTGATAGCGAGATTGGCCTGCATAATGCCGCGGGTATGGACTACCATGGGAAGCAAAACGCGGTTTCGCTGTTCAATCCAGTTAATAATTCTCGCTGCTGTTGCGGCCTGCTCACCTCTCCAGGTAGCGGAACGATTCCTTGCTGGCGACAAGTTTATCCGAACGACGAACGTGCAATATGGCGGTAGTCTCCCGCAGCGTCTCGACGTGTACAGGGAGCGCGGTCGGCGGGGTCCCTTGCCAGTCATCGTTTTCCTTTACGGCGGACGGTGGCAGGGAGGATCGAAGAATGACTACCAGCTACTTGGGAGTGCGCTCACGCAGCGCGGCTTCGTTGTGGTCGTTCCCGACTACAGCATGTTTCCCCGCGCGATCTTTCCTGCCTGGGTAAAGGATGCCGCTCAGGCGGTTCGTTGGGTCCGCAACAATATTCATCGCTTCGGCGGCGATAGTGATCAAGTCTGGGTAGTCGGACACTCGTCCGGTGCCCATACAGCAGTGATGCTAGCCGTTGATCAGCGCTACTTGCGTGAGGCAGGATTGCCAAGCGGTGCTGTGCGAGGGTTTGTGAGTTTGGCGGGCCCCGTGGATACGATTTGGACCGACCCTGACATACAAGCACTGATGGGACCCCAAGAGCGTTGGCCTTCGACTTATCCGCGCAACCATATAGATGGGAGCGATGCTCCGATATTATTTCTGCACGGTAGTGCCGACAGGACGGTTTCCACTTCCAACTCGACAGGACTCGCAGCCCGTATCAAGGCGCGTGGGGGATGTGCGAAAGTGATCCTCTATCCTGGAGTCGGACACATCGAGATTGTTGCTGCGCTCTCAGAGCCGAGGCTGGGAAGAGCACCCGTGATGGGTGATGTCATCAGCTTTATCGCCGACTCACGACGAGAGTGTGATCAGACTAGCGGGGTAGCGCGCGACCGGGCAAGCGCACCAAAAGCTGCAGGGAACACGAGCCAGAATCCTGACAGAGGAGTGACAATCACTCCCGCCAACGCTATCCCCAGAAGCGTCCAGCCGAGGCCAACTGGGAATCCCTCGACCCCGGATTTTTCGATCCAGTCCGTAAGGTAGCCGATCAGAATTGCCGCGACGCCTGCAAAGAAGAACCAGAAGGCGAGATAAAGTATCGGGGTGCCGGGGTTAAGGCTGTTCCAAAATCCGATCCCGGCAATTTCGCGCAGCTGTGCGTGATACAATATGAATCCAATGACGGTGTGGAACACACCCACTCCCATCATCCAACGTCCGATCCAACGATTCATATCTCTCCAGAGACCAGGCTGCACGTCAATATGCAGCAGCAAAGTTGACTACAACCGGTGCAAGTTTGCGCCCGAACCACAATTTGAAGGGTCGAACCGCTTGCGGAATCGGAAATATTTGCAGATCGTGTCCAGTCTGCTCAACCCTGAGGGTGAATGAAGCTCAAGCCAGTCACGGTCGCAAATCTGCCTCGTCTGCGGGACGAGGATGCCCAAGCCGGAGGATCGATCCCAAGCGGCAAGGCTCTGGACATCGCGACGGAAAAGCAGCGTGATCGGCTCAAGGATCTTCAGCAGCTGTTTTACGCGGACGGCCGTTTCTCGATGCTCGTCGTGTTTCAGGGAAGAGACGCGTCCGGGAAGGATGGCGTAATCAAAAAGGTTATTGGCTCGGTCAACCCGATGGGCTGCGAAATCACCAGCTTCAAAGCCCCCACCAGCTTTGAGCTAAAGCATGATTTCTTGTGGCGCATTCATGCGCGAACGCCCAGTCACGGAACGATTGGCGTCTTTAACCGGTCGCATTACGAGGATGTACTCGCGGTAAGAGTTCACAAACTTCTGCCAAAAAAGGTTTGGGGGAAGCGCTTCGACCAGATAAACGCATTCGAGCATTCACTGGCGCTGAACAACACGGTGATCCTGAAGTTCATGCTGCACATTTCCCGCAATGAGCAAAAAAAACGGTTGAAGGCGCGTCTCTCGGACCCGACGAAAAACTGGAAGTTCAGGGCGGAAGACCTGGACGACCGCGCAAAGTGGAACGAATACACGTCGGCGTACCGTGATGTTCTGACCCGTTGCAGCACGAAGTGGGCACCGTGGTTTGTCGTCCCGGCTGACGACAATGATGCCCGCGATTATCTGGTAGCTCGGACAATAGCAGACTCCCTTGAAGACCTGCGGTTGCGCTTTCCCAGAGCCCCAAAGAGCCTCCGCAAGATCAAAATCGTCTAGCATCGCCCGCAGGAA
>JANLYJ010000071.1:0-6180 GCA_031365555.1 Gemmatimonadaceae bacterium
TCGAAGCGATACACGAGACAATCGTCCTCGATCGTTCCGCGCTCGTTGAGGATCGTGGAATACTGAACCTGGCCGACCGCGAGCGCGGCGACGTCATTAGTCGTCACGTAGTTGACGAGCTCGACTGCCTGCGCGCCGCGAATGTAGAACTCACCCATGTGGCTCACATCAAAGAGCCCGCACTTCTCTCTTACTGCCTTGTGCTCGGCGGTGATTCCCGACGGGTACTGCACCGGCATTTCGTATCCCGCGAAGGGTACGAGCTTGGCGCCGAGCGCTGCATGTATATGGTATAGAGGGGTTCTTTTCAGGGTCATAGAAGTGGATAATGGCGAAAATGACCGTGTTTCGGGAGGGGTTTGTGCCATTTCGGCAGGGTGACTCAGCTATTGCCCCAATGGCCAGGCGAACTGATTTTGGAGCGTCTTCAACCCACATACATATGACTGCAGCAACTGACGCCATCGAATCGAAAAAGACTGGAGTCTTTGACGATTTCGTCGATATCATCACGTCGCCGGCCAAGGTTTTTCAGCGCCGGCAGGACGGGAAATTCGGCATGCACCTGCTGATACTGACACTGCTTTGCGTTGTCCTCTTCTTCGTATTCAAAAATGCGATGGAGCCGATTTTTGACGCAGAATTTTCGCGCAATGCGGCAAAGATGATGGAAAAGAATCCGAAAATGACTGCGGAGCAGCTGGAAATGGGACGGAAGATGGGCGGAACGTTCGCCGGGATTGGGTTTGCGATCATCTTCCCGATCAGTGTTATGCTTGTTGGCGTTGCGCTCTGGGCAATCGGAAAAGCTTTCGGCGCAGTTCAGTCCATGAAGCAGTCGATGTTCATCGCCACCATCTCGCAGGTTCCGAGTGTAATCGGGATGCTCCTCGGCGCTGCGCAGGCGATGCTTCTTCCAGCGGACAAGCTTACGTCGCAGTACTCGATCACTTTCAGCGCTGCCAGGTTCATGGATCCTGATGCAACCAACGCAGGCGTGCTTGGACTGATTGGACGCATCGACCTGATCGGCATCTGGATCATCATCCTTATGGGAATTGGTCTGAGCGTGATCGGGAAAATCGATCGACCGAAGGCGTGGGCTGCTGCAGCGATTGCGTGGGTGCTCGCGATTCTTCCTTTCCTGATTCCGGCGCTGCTCGCGTAGGACTCACCTGGCACAAAGGAAAAAGGCCGGCGCAGATCGCACCGGCCTTTTTTCTGTATTGACCTTCGATCACGGAAACAAGAACGGCCGGTGCTTACGCACCGACCGCCCCCACGCTCGCCACGAGCGCTCTGCTCAACCGCCATTACCGTGACGGGTCGCAGATTTGATCACGAACATATACCCTTGCCGTTTCCGGTCTGTTCCTATAGCGTTCCCGCTCAGGTCACGCCATAAACTGATGGTTGAACCGGCTGTTTACTCTCCTAATTTTCCTGTGATAAGACTTACTACGCTCGGCAGGGCCTCGCTTACGGGGCCTCAAGTGATCGACGTTCACGCTGTACTTGCACAACCCAAGCGGCTCGCCCTTCTCGCCTACCTTGCACTCTCACCCGGACAGTGCGCCACTCGCGAGCGGCTGGCCTCGCTCTTCTGGGAAGAAGCTGACGAAAAGAACGCACGTGGAGCCCTTCGGAAAGCGCTGCATTTTCTTCGCGAAAGATTGGGTGCACAGATATTCACTTCCGACCAGGGCAGTGATGTAAAGCTCAATAGCAGCATCTTCTGGTGCGATGCCATTGCGTTCCGGCAGGAGATGAATGCCGGCAACTACGAGACTGCGCTCGGTATTTACCAGGGAGATCTGCTTCCGGAATGCTGGCTCGACGATGCACCTGAGTTCGAGCGATGGATCGAGCGCGAGCGCGAAGATCTCCGCGACAGCGCGTCAGCCGCGGCGCTAAAACTTTCGGAAGCGGAGTTTCGCAATGACAACATTGCAGGCGCGATGTTCTGGGCAGGCAGAGCGGAAGTCCTTTCGCCCTACAACGAACAGATAACCGCCCGAGTGATTTCGCTGCTAAACGCCGCAGGCGACAGATCATCCGCGCTGCAGAAGTACGCGGCGCTGGCAGCGCGCTTGAAGAAGGACTTTGACAGCGAGCCCTCGCCTGAAACGAGTGAGCTCATAGATGCGATCAGGGGCCGGACTGCCCCGGGAATGTCAGAGCGGGAGGTGAAGAAGCTTCGCACTCCGATTGCCGGAGTTCGCGTACTTCCGGAAAATCTGTCCCCGCCGTCTGTCCATTCAGGAACTGACCTGTTCCAGAGACTCGTGGACGACGCAGTCGATGTCATCTTTACGACCGACGCTGGCGGCCACTGCACCTATGTGAACAAGGCAGGGTGCGCCCTGCTCGGCCTGAGAAAAAATGAAATCGTCGGACGCCTTTTCGTCGACTTCGTACGTGCTGATTTCCGCATTGACGCTGTCGCGATGTATCTGCGTCAGGTTCAACAGGGTATTCCTGAGACCTACTTCGAATTCCCGGTGCCGAATTCGAGAGGTGAAACCGTCTGGCTTGCACAGCATGTACGTCTGCGCGTGGAAAACGGCAAACCAACCGGCACTGAAGCAATCGCCCGGGACATCACGGCGGTGAGAAGACTATTACGAACTGCTGACAGGCTTGCACTCGTCGACTAACATGAAAATGCAGGGCAAAAGAAAACGGCCGGTGCAATCCGCACCGGCCGTTTTCGTTCAACCCCCAACAGTTAGAGCGTACGTGCCCATGTAATCAGGATGTTCGCGTTCGCGGTGGAAATTGACTTTCCACTCTGAGCCTGAACCTCGTTGATGTACGGTGCGTAGTTGCCCTTCTCGAGTTTCCCGCACAGCGAGTTCTCGATGCCCTGTTCTCCCGGGCCCGTCACGAACAGACGGGTAAGAGTGCAGAGGCTTGCCGATGTTGCCTTGACCGTGAAGCTGGTCGTAGCGGTGTTGGTATTACCCGCGATGTCCAGCGCGCTTGCGGACTTTGTCGTTGTTCCGACGCCGAAGCCGTATGCAGAGCCGCTGATCGGTGCGCAGGTGCTGGAAGCCAGCCCTGACAGTGCATCACTCGCCGAGCAGGTGATCGAAACGTTCTGATCAACTGTGTAGACACCTGCGTTGCCGGCGTAGCCAATCGTCGGCTTCGTTGCATCACGCTTGACTGTGGTGCTGCCTGAACCGGTGATTCCAGCGCCGCTTGTGGCGGAGCATGAGTACGACTGGCTCGGTGTATCAGTCGAAAGTGTCGTCACTGTGCAGCTCGACGTCGCTGACGACGGTCCATTTGAAATCACGTTCCAGCTGATTCCAACATTGGTGTTATACCATCCATTCACCAACGTGCCCGTGACAACCGGCGTGACTGTAGGTGTGGAATCATCACGTTTCACTGTGACCGATCCCAAACCTGTGACGCCCGCGTTGCTCGCGGCGGTGCAGCTATATGACTGTGACGCCGTATTGATCGAGAGGGTCTCGGCGGGGCAGCTGATTGTAGCGCCCGAGGGGCCGTTTGCGTCAACAGTCCATGAAACTCCGACATTCGACGTGTACCATCCGCCTGTTCCCAGATCGCCGGATACATGCGGTGTTACAGTTGGAGCCGATGCGTCACGCTTCACGCTTACGGTTTCAGTTGTTGCTACACCCGCACCCGTTGTCGCGGTGCAGCTGTAAGGCGTTCCGCTCGTGTTCGACGACAGCACCGAAACCGGGCAGCTTGCCGATCCGCCAGACGGTCCGTCTGCCTTGGCGGTCCATGAAACTTCAACGTTCGATGTGTACCAGTCATCCAGGCCCTTCGTACCAACCACGTACGGAGTAACTGTCGGGATCGTGGCATCACGCTTTACAGTGGCGCTTGCAGAGCCCGCGACTCCTGCGCCGCTTATCGCGGAGCATTCGTACGTCTGGCCGGAGGTGTTGCTCGCAAGAGTCGAAACGACACAGCTCGACGTCGCACCGGAGATTCCAGGAACGACTGTCCAGCCGATAGCGACGTTCGACGTATACCAGTCACCAAGTCCGAGCGTGCCTACTACGTTCGGGACAACCCCGGGCGCGGCGGCGTCACGCTTCACGTTCACTGCGTTCAGCCCCTTCTTACCCGCGCCGCTGATGGCGGAGCATTCGAAATCCTGTCCAGCTGTGTTTGAAGAAAGAATCGAGACACCGCAGCCGGAAGTTGCGAGCGACGGTCCGTTTGCAGTGACCGCCCAGCTGATCGTCACATTGCTCGTGAACCAGTCACTGAGACCCAGGTCGCCACTGACTGTCGGCGTAACTGTCGGGGTCGAATCATCGCGCTTCACGGTGACGCTCTCGGAGCCCGTCTTGCCTGCGCCGCTGGTCGCGGTGCATGTGTATGACTGTGCGGCCGTGTTCACCGACAGAGTTGAAGCGACGCAGCTCGAAGTTGCGTTCGACGGACCATTGGCCGTGACTGACCAGCTGATTCCGACGTTTGACGTGTACCAGCTGTTCAGGCCTTCATCGCCGCTAACATTGGCAATAACTGTTGGTGTGCTGGCATCGCGCTTGATCGTGACGCTTTCCGTTGTGGTGCCGCCTGCGGATGTGGCAACGCAGGTAAAGGTGTCTCCATTTGTATCAACGGTGACGTTTGAAGCAACACATGCGGGCGAGGTTATCGCCGACTGCGCGTCGGAGACGTTCCAGATCACGTTGACATTCGACGTATACCAACCGCCAAGTCCGAGCGTACCCGTAACAACCGGAGTTACAACCGGCGGGGTGGTGTCAACCAGCAGTGTCGTGATTTTGGTTTCGTCAAAGCCGGACAGCTCGCCTGGATCCTTGACCGTTACGCGAACTGTTGCGTTCGCTGTTGCGACGTAGTTGAAAGTCGGCCCCGTTGCGGCAGTCTGCACGATTCCGTTCACACGCCACTCATAACGCATGGTGGAAAGTGCATTGTCGGCATCTGTCACTACGGTAGTGAAGTTGACTGTCGTGCCCGGTGCAACTGTCAGGTCGTTCGGTGAAAGCGTAACTGCCGGTGCGGATTCACAAGCGTCCCCAACTCCGTTTCCATTTGCATCGGCCTGATTGGCGTTTGCAACGGTCGGGCAGTTGTCAGACGCGTCTGGAATTCCATCTCCGTCCTGGTCGGCAATTGATACCGATGTGACGAGATAGTAAGGCGCCATGTGGCCATTGGAGGGGCATGGATTTGGATACCGTCCACCAACCGAGCAGACAGTTGCTACGCTCGTGAATGAACCGATCGTCTTGAAGTAGCTGTGGCTGCTGTTGCCGTAATTGCTGAGTGACAAGTCGGTCGAACCCTGCATGGTGAGGTGGCCAGGATCGGTGATGTGCACGATATCGTAGCCGCCCCCGTTCACTTCGTAGGTCACGCCGTTAAATGGCGCAATGGTCGGCATCATCACATTTGCCGATCCCTGCGCGCTCTGGGTCGACACTAGTAGACCTGTGCCCGTGCCCGCGTGAATCCACTCCAGGGCAGCTCGCAATGAGACGCAAGGTCCGCCGGTGGTACCGCCGCAATGTTCGAAGTGATTGCCGGTAAGAACAGCGCGACCCGTTATGGCTGCTCCCCAGGTATTCTTTATAGATGCGAGTGCAGTCAGGCTGCCGAAAGCGTCATGCAGGTAGATGATGTCAAACTGCTTGAAGCTGGCAGTTGTCGCTGTCTGCCACTGGGTCGTGTTCCAGAAAACGACAGTTGAGCCAGGAATAAGGTTTGGAATCTGGTTACAGATGGATGCTGTTGTATAACAGAGGACCTTCGGACCGGCCGCGCCAGTAACACTGTAAGCCATCTTGATCGAAGAAGAGCTGTGCTCCTCCTCCCACTTCTTCGCCGAGACCATGTAGGGAGACTTGTCTTCAAGGGCGGTCCATTCGTCTGCAATAAATACAACGCCTGAAGGACTTGTGATCAGGCCGCTTGATTCACTCAGAATGGGCACGTCTGTGGATGGACTGACAGGATTTGAAACGCGATCCGGACTGCAGGCGGTGAGCGTCAACGCGACAGCGGCCAGAGTCAGGCTTATCCTCTTTGTAACTCGAAACATTAAATCTCCATGGAGGCGAAAGGGGGCGGAAAAAATCTTCTGCGCCTTATGGCGTTGAAGAGTGCCGCGAATATACAAACGGCCCGTTCCCCAGCCGTTACCCGTGCGTC
>JANLYJ010000093.1:0-13887 GCA_031365555.1 Gemmatimonadaceae bacterium
CCAGACACAGATCGTCTATCAGAACCGCAACTATGCAATCACCGATCTCGAGAATGGCGATCAAGTGACGGCAACTGTGCAGACGGTCAACAACGGCTACTATGTGTCGCGAGTTGACGTGAATGCGTCAGCCAACTCGACGGGATCAACAGGATCCGCCAATAGTCAGTCGCTAGCTGGAACTGTACGCCAGGTTGACGTGAATAATGGCTGGTTCACCGTGAACTCGTCGAACAATGGCACCATTACCGTCAGCATGCCTTACAATCCTACCCGCAGCGACCTTACTCGTTTTCAAAACCTTCGGTCGGGCGATTATGTCAGCCTATACGTAACGGTTTTGAACAACGCGCGTGTGGAGCTGGTTCGTTTTAATTAGCTGGATGGCGCAAAAAAAGCGGCGGGGATTTCCCTCGCCGCTTTTTTATCGCCTTGGGCCCGGCCGGGACACGAACTCCCATCGGGTCACTACACCCGCGACGATAACAATCTCGTCCGGACGAATTTGCGTTCCCCCGACAGAGCGGCCAGTTGCCGCAACTTCCATCATGACGTTCATCCGCCGAGGATCGTTCGCTCCAACAGTGGATGCACTTATCAGTGAGCCAATGCTGCCCCCGAGCGCGGCCGCCAGTGCCTCGGCGTCGCGCCGCGCAGCGATGGAAGCTTCCGCCAGCGCAGTGCGCCTCGCGTCGTCGGCAACAGAAGACTCGAACTGAACTGTCTCTACACCTGTTCCGCCTTTTGACAAAGCAGCGTCAATGATCCTGCCGACCTGATCGAGCTTTGCCACACGAACGCGGACAACCGTGCGCGCCGCATATCCGCGGGGCCGCGGATCGTCGCGGCTCACCGGCGACTCGTAGTCAGGCCCGACATTGTAGCTCGCCGTGGTAACCGCTGAATCCAGTCCGAGCTTTTTCAAAGTGTCGCGCACTGCCTGGATTGCGCGTGCATTTAGCGCAGCGGCACTTGCGGCTGACGTGGCCTTGGTCGAAACAATGAGGTGTACAGTCGCCCGATCCGGAGCAACGCGCTGCTCACCCGTGCCCACCGTTTCGATTTGAGGAAGCGCAGATGTCGCGTTGGACTGTGCGCTTGCAGGAGTGATTGCTGCACCAGCCATGGCCAGCGAAAAAAACAATATTGCGCGCATCAGTTGCCTCTGTGTGTTACTCGGCACTCGCCGAAGTGGACTGAAAGGGAATTTCGATCTCCATTCCATCGCGTGCTATCCCCGTGTTGGGGAAAACGTTACGCGCTTCGTTGAGGAGATCTGTGTTGTCGCGGGAGTACCTGGCGGAAATATGGGTGAGCACGAGCTGTCTCACCCCCGCTTTCTGCGCAACTTCCGCGGCTTCGCGCGCTGTGGAATGTCCCGTCTCCTTGGCGCGTTCCAGCTCTTCTTCAGCGAATGTCGCCTCGTGAATCAGTAGATCTGCACCTGCTGACGCTTCGATAGTTGAATTCGACGGACGACAGTCGCCAGTGATTACAACTGTTCGGCCGGGGCGAGTTGGGCCAACAAGCACAGATGGGTGAATTTCTTCACCACTTTCCAGGGTAACCGGAATTCCGCGATGGATTTGTCCCCACATCGGACCTTCGGGGATGCCGAGCTCGCGCGCGATGTCCGGGTTGAATCGTCCCAGCCGCGTTTCTTCGACGAGCGCAAATCCCATTGCAGTCGTGCCCGCATGGTCCACACTGAAGCAACGCAGCTCATAGCCCTGTCGTTTCAATGCAGAACCCGGTTCCATTTCGATGAATTCGATGGGGAAGTGCTGTTTCTCGCTGCCAAGAGAAATGGCTTTGCGCAAAAACTTTTCACTGCCCGGTGGACCGTGGAGACGCATTGGGTCCGTTCGTCCCTGCAGCGCTAGCGTCCTGCACAAGCCAATGATTCCGAGGATGTGATCGGCGTGCAGGTGCGTGAAGAACACGTCGAGAAGCGCGAAGCTCACACCGTAGCGCATCATCTGGCGCTGCGTCCCCTCACCGCAGTCGAACAGCAGCGTCTCGCCCTCGCGAACCAGTGCAATGGAGGTCACATTCCGCTCAACAGTGGGGCGTGATGCGGAGGTACCGAGGAAGCGAACAGAGAGGGACATTGGCCGAAATATAGATGGCCAAATGAGGGGCGGGGGAACGGGCTAAGCTGGTACCCTTCACCAAGTTAGGTCAGCAGACCTTGACTTGTGGGTGAAACCGGGTAGCTTGAATGAAGTACTGAGGCCCCGCGGATCCTTCAGCGGGGCTTTGTGTTGTGACCCGAATGCGACGGGGAGCAGCCCTCGAGTTGAGGATCAGCCATCGCAAAGCGGGGCTGTAGCTCAGCTGGGAGAGCGCACCGTTCGCATCGGTGAGGTCAGGGGTTCGATCCCCCTCAGCTCCATTGTTAGAAAATTGATCTGCCCGCCGCTGTTCGGTAGGACGTATAGTTCCAATGACAGCGAGCGTGGCAAAGTTTTGCGGCTGGTGCCGCCATAAACGACGCCGCCGATCTTAATTGATCGGTGGCGTTTTGATTTTGGCGAAGACTAACCGAGAACTGCCATGGCTTCCTGCCGCCGGCTTTGCGGCTTCCCGCTTCCCGCAACACATCATCTTACGGGCAGCCGGCAGCGAAGTTGTCCGGAAGCCGGCCGCCATGTCAGTTCTCAGTTCAGTTATTGAAGTATCGCTCGAATATCCGCCCTCAACGCAGAGAATACCTCAGCGTTGAACCGATTCTCCTGCGCCTCAGACTCTCCTACGAAGTCTCCCATTGCTGTCGCTCCGAGCTTTCCGAGGAAGCGAAGAATCGCACTCTCCTGCACGATAATTCCGCCGCGATGCGTGAGGATGGTTTGACCGCCGGGAGTATCGTGCAATGATATCCGGAATGTCGCTCCGCTTCCCATGAAGGGTCGTTTCAGTGGTGAGCGAAGGAAAAACCCGACTGCTGGCGGAAGCTTCCAGTCAGGTTCTTTTCTGAACCGCATCGCCCATCCACGCTCGTGATCGGATCCGAGATTCACAAACTCTCCTTCCATCTTCGCGACTCCGACATGGAATAGAAGAATTTTCGTGGTGAAATCCACCTTCATCTGCAGTGTGTCTGGAATCGACCGCACCGCTCCTTCAAGAGGCATGAAGTGACCGCCCCGGGTGCGAAAACGCATCTGTAGAAGATTGTCGCGGCCGCGAAGGTCGAACCAGCGAGACCCGCGCGAGTCGGTCAGCTGTATGTGGTAGCGCGAAGGCGAGATGTACTTGTCGAGATATGCCGCGAAGTCGGGAAACACCCGCTTGATGCTGTCAGGCTTAAGACGAATGCCAAGAATAACTGTCGTCGCGCCATCCGCATCAGCGACTGACCGCAATGTGTCGAGTGAGAAAAGCCGGCCCAGCGACGCAGTCGCGCGTGGGAAGTTTGTCCGATAGTCAGCGCGAAGCCCTGCAGCCGGGTTGTTCTCGCCGCTCGCCATGAAGCGCGAAATGACATTCGCAAAATCAGACGCTGTAATTCTGCCTGCACCGATGTCCACATTTGTGAACCACTCGAACTCACTGTCGGTCAGTTTTTTGAGTTGAATGAAATGCCGCGACTCGCCAATCCTGTCGGGCAGCGGAACGTTGGCTTTGGGTGAGAACAGGTAGCGGTTATTGACGAACGATCCCTCGATTGCGAGTGCCCGCGTGTTGTCAGTTGCAAACGCGGTCCAGACTGTGGAGTCCGAAAAGATCGCCGAAGGTGTCAGCGCATACTTGCTCAGCTTGTCCCTCGCGTCCAGAAAACGCTGTGTACGCTGAACATTGGTGAACCGCTGCGCGATTCCGCCCAGCAGCTCGTCTGCATTGCTGCGAGCGAGCGGCAGGGTAGGTCCAAAGGCCGGGGGAACTGCACGGCAGCCGAGGAAAAGAAGGCAGCCGACTACTATAGAAGTGCGGATAGGACGATTCGAGGGACTGTTCACTGCTGAAAGTTCAATAATCACGGTGGCTTACGATACCCCTTGGCGATTGAATGGAGCCTTCCTCACGGTTAAATTCCGGATTCCAGAAGTTGTTTGATGCCCCTTGGTGTAACTGGCAACACGTCTGACTCTGGATCAGAAGAGTCCTGGTTCGAGCCCAGGAGGGGCAACTTTCTACAAAGTCACCGAGCACCTATTTGAGGCCCGACGGTCGTTTCTGACTGTCGGGCTTTTTTTGTCCTGGTTATGACGAGCTGATGGCGTCGTAATTGAATAGTACCGTTTGATGCTTTCATTGAAGACCCAGCTAACCCGCTTCCTGCCCGGGCTCTCGAAAACAGTGCTATGCGCTCTTGGGGTTTTTGCACTTAAGGCCCAAATAGGCCTGATGAGCGGCCGGGAAGTCATGGACCGCGTTCGCGGATATAACTCCGGAATTCTCCTGGTCGCAGTAGTGCTCACTGCTGGGAGTTTTGTAGCGCTTGCCGGGATTGAGCTGTTCGCCCTGAAAAAAGCTGGTGCCATTTCTTCTAAGTCGATCTCGAGAGGCCGTGCCGCAGCGACAGGATTTGTCGCTCACGCCTTCAGCCAGCTGCTGGGGTTTGCAATCCTGACGGGCGCAGCAGTGAGAGTTCGAGCGTACGGTCCACGACAGGTTTCGGCGGCTGACATTGCGACTGTAAGCGGGTTCGTCACACTGACCGCGACTCTTGGCCTTATTGCGGGTGGTGCCGCTTCATTGCTGCTCGGCTCCGCCCTTTTCACTTTTGGCGGTCGCAGCTTCCATCTGCATTGGATCGGGTGGTTCCTCAGCGCTCTCCTTCTCGCCTACATCACTTGGTGCACGCTGCCGGGGAGGCGCGGGCTCAAAGTCCGCAGTTGGCGCATACAACGCCCAACAGGATCGACTGCTGCTTCGCAGATACTCATCGCGACTGCTGACTGGATTCTTGCGGGATCGGTGCTCTTTGTCCTCATGCCCAGGGGCATGTTCACGTATCCGCATTTTCTTCCTGCATACTTCGTTGCGCAATCAGTTGCAGTAGTCAGTCATGTGCCTGGTGGAATTGGCGTGTTCGAGGCGATGTTGTTTGCACTGCTCGGCGTGGCCGCAGGTTCAGTCGCTGTTGGAGCTTCTGTTGCGGCTGCATTTCTTCTTTACCGCGTTGTCTATTACCTGCTCCCCTTCGCGACGGCTTCAGTCGTCGCCGTGATTTCCGACAGCAGGACGCGGAGAAGCGGAAGGGCGCTCGCATGACAGCACCAGCAGCGTCGCAAGCAATCGGATCTGCACCGAGTGGAAAGCAGCAGGATCCGCAGCTCGTTCGAGCGCTCCGCCCCGATGTCGTGTGGCTCGTCGATAACGACGACGCATACAGCGCAATCGCTTCGGCAGTAGCCACTGCCGAAGAGTCGATTTCCATCTCTCAGCTCGCATTCGATGCGGATTTCTGCGTGCCCTCCTGTGATGGTACATCTACGCCATTCATTGACCTGCTGCTTTCTGCGGCACGCGAACGCGGCGTACAGGTTCGGATACTTCTCAATGCAACGCTGCTTATCGACACTCTCAAGCCGTTGCAGAGATTTCTCGACTCCAGGCAGTTGAACTGCAGGGGATTCGAGCTGCGGGGAGTGAGCTTTTTCCCGCATCTGCTGCATGCAAAAACGGTAATCGTGGATTCGAAAACCGCCTTTCTTGTTGGTTCGCCTTTCGTGAATGGATACTGGGACTCGAGTCGCCATGCTCCTCTCGATGAAAGGCGTCCACGAGGAGAGCTGGGAGGCCGCCCTCTCCACGATGTTTCAGTTCAGCTGTTCGGGACCCCGGTAAAGAAAATCGACAGGGTGTTTAATGAGCTGTGGAATTCGGGAGAGCATGAACCGGCGGTGGCGCGCCCGATGAGCGAGTACGCAGGCACGCATGCCACGGGGCGAGCACGCATCTATACAACTGCGCCGGGGTCAGTGCTCCGCTCTCGGCCGCTCGGGTCAACCGAAATTCTTCGCAGCATCGAGCGTACGATCGCAGGTGCGCGCACGCTCATCTATATCGAGCAGCAGTATCTCTCATCCCGGCGTGTCTTCACTGCATTGCAGGCGGCGCTCACAAAAGAGCCGGAGCTCGAAGTCATAATTGTCTCGAACCAGAATCCAGATATCACCGCGTATGCCAAGTGGCAGCTTGCGAATCTTCGTGAGTTCGGGATGCTCGAGCATCCCCGGGTAGGAATCTTCACCCTATGGTCCGCAGCTAAAACAGCGAAACGCATGCAGGTCAATCAGGTGTTCGTGCACAGCAAAGTCCTGGTAGTGGACAACGCCTGTGCTATTTGCGGAAGTGCAAACATGGATGGGGTGTCCCTGCATTCGTACGGGGCGGACTTCTCGGGCATCGGGCGCCGGATATTCCACAACGTCCGAAATTTCGACATCAATGTCACCGTCACCGATGACGATAGTGACGATCATGCGCTCGCCGCGTCGCTGCAGCACGCGCTTTGGAGTGAACACCTTGGCGAAGGCTACAAAAGCGCGCCACGCCCTGCAGGTGGATGGCTCGCTGCGTGGCGCGAAATCGCGCGAAGTAACATCACCGCGCTGCAGGCAGATCGAGTCCCGCATGGCGGGGCGTTTATTTTACCTTTCATCGCGCGCAGTAAACCATCACAGCAGCTCCGTGAGCTCGGAGTTGACGCGAAGTCAAGCACTCTGGAGTTGTTGTTCAACCCCGGGTGGTTCGAGCGGCGGTTCAATCTGCGGTGGGTCCGGAACATGTTTCTATGACGGCACCTGTTGGGTCACCTGAGCTTTTCGAGCGCGAATTCCGCGAGTTTGTCATGCGCGAAGAATTCCCCTGCCTCGGGGCCCGTGCGACACTTGCCCACAATGCGGCGATGGTCAGAGTGTTTGGTTCACTAGGTGACGCTATCAATATCGAACGCCTCGCCGCCGAGCTTGCGGCATTCAGTGAAATCGCCGAGAGCGCTGACTCTCCTTTTTTATCGCTCATCGCGGTTTTTCCAGAAACGCCACCCTCTGATGAAGTGGCATTCGACCGCCTCTTGTGGGCTCAACTCCAGCAATTGGCTGACCGCGATTCAATTGACTCACTCGCGCACTCGGCTACGAGCGATGACCCAAACGATTTCACATTCGCATTTCGGTTTGCAGGAGTGCCGTATTTCGTCGTTGGACTGAATCCGGGAAGCTCACGTATAGCGCGCCGATTCAAGTGGCCCACGCTCGTGTTCAACCCGCATTCAGTTTTTGACAGGCTGCGAGAGCAAGGCAAATATGAAAAACTCAAGTCGATGATCCGGGATCGGGAAATTGCGCTGCAGGGAAGTTTGAATCCCAACCTCGCGGATTTCGGCGAAGCATCGGAAGCCGGACAGTATTCCGGACTCGTACATCCGCCGGAATGGAAGTGTCCATTTCACAGGCCGCAGAAATGACTGCGCCCAGACAGGTTCACATTCCACGACAGACAGGAACTGCAGTCGAAATCTCGGCCGGACAGATGCTCAAGATCGTTGACCCGATGGGAGAACAGGTATCCGACATGGTGTCGTTCGCCAGGTCCGACCTGCGCGAGTGGTTGTCATCGGGCCGGTCAATCGATTACGCCAACACGATCTACCTGACCACGGGCCACACTCTGTACTCGAACAGAAGCAATGCGATGTGGACAATCGTAGATGACAGGGTCGGCAGGCATGACTTCCTGCTTACGCCGTGCAGCCCCGAGACTTTCAAGATCATCTACGCTGACGAGAAATATCATCCGAACTGCTTCGAGAACTTGTGCATGAATCTCGCGCCTTACGGAGTTTCTCCGGATATGATCCCAACAACAATGAACATTTTCATGAATGTTGAAGTCGGGCCGACGGGCGAGCTCTCGATCCTTCCACCGCGCTCCAAGCCGGGCGATTACATCGTGCTTCGCGCCGAAATGGATATGATTGTCGGCGTTACCGCGTGCTCCGCGGAATTATCCAACAACGGATCGTTCAAGCCCATCGACATCGAGATTCTGGACGCCTGACCTGCCGCCGCACGCGCTTTCAGCTCCGACAATGGGGTCGCCGCCTTCTGGAGAATCACGCCCCGGTAGCGAACTCCCCCGAAAAAAAACCGAGCTGCAACAGCCAGCCAGACACACAGCGCGCGCTCGGCAACCCAGAGTGGCGCAGCCAGTGCCGCAACGAAAGGAAACACGCGCGTTGCCTTCCCTCGCTGGCGGCCAATTTCGGCGAGGATAATTATGGCCAGAGCACCAAAGGCGAGTGCGCGCCATCCGAGGGATGCAGTCGCCACTATGGCTGCAGGCAGCAGAGCGAGCTGAAAAATGAGGCGAGCGGGACGGGCGAATTCATCGTATGCCTGACGCACTCGCTGGGAGAAAAAATGCCGCGCAGTAGATGGCCGTCTTGCGACGAACGTGTCGAGCAAGATTCTTTCACACCCGCCAGATGCGAGAACTGTTCTGACAAGCTCGAGATTTTCGAACATCGCGGTTCCGTCATATCCCCCTGCTCTCAAGATCGGCTCGCGCAAAACGCCAAGCGTTCCCGGCCAGTCGCCGCCACTGGTTCTGTTCAGGAGGCTGCGACCCGAATCCCAGAGCGCATGCCAGGGAAGGGGCGCGAAATAATTTTGGGGTCGCACTACCTGGGCACTGTCCAGTGCATTCGCCACCGAGACAATTCCCGCTTCATCGTAGCGGATGTCGTCGTCGGCGATGATAACCTTGTCGTGGTTCGCGATGCGCATCCCCGTGAGTACGCCTCCAACTTTGCCCATTGGAGTCGCGAGGTCCGCATCAGGGCGGACATGCACTACATTCCTGCCCCATGTACGCGCGTGCACTGCGAAGACCGCGTCGTCGGAACCGTCAACAACGATCGTCTCGGTAAGCGCCGATACAAATTCCAGGTATTCACGAAAATCGGAATCGATTCGTGGGACCGTAGTACGGATTGGAAGGATGTACGCGACGCCAGGATACTTATGGGGCATGTGGACCATTGGGGCAACTGATGTGCCTCCGGAGAGTGAAATGACAACAGGAAAACTTGCGGGCCCCGTTGGTGACTTCGACCCGGAGACCATACGCGCCGAACTCCATCGCATGGCGGACTGGGTTGCCGACTATCGAATTGGAATAGCTGATCGGAAGGTTTTGAGCAGCGTCAAGCCGGGCGAAACTGCCGATGCCCTACGGTCGGCAGACTGGGCGTACCCCGTGTCTTTCGATGAAATAATTGCCGATCTCGACAGCATCGTGATGCCCGGCATTGTTCACTGGGGACACCCCGCATTCCTCGGTTATTTCGGGAGTACGAACAACACTCCCGCTTTGCTCGGAGAGCTGGCGGCAGCCGCACTGAACGTGAACTCGATGACGTGGAAGAGCTCGCCTTCTGCAACTGAGATGGAAACTGTGGTGCTCGAGTGGATCCGTGAAATCTGCGGTTTACCCGCCAACCACTTCGGTGTTGTGTATGACACCGCATCGGTCGGAGTGATGCACGCCCTTGCTGCCGCACGTGAGCGTGCTGCCGGCGGTGTGCGTTTGAACGGTCTCCTTGCAGCGGACGATGTCGGCGCGTTGCGCATCTATGCATCCGATCAGGCGCACAGCTCCGCCGAGAAGGCCGCAATCGCGCTTGGTATCGGGGAGTCGAACGTTATCCGTATCAGAAGCGATCAGGAATTCCGAATGGATTGCGATGAACTTTACAGGCGGATCGCCGAAGACGTCGCAAACGGTCAAACGCCCATGGCAGTGATTGCTACAGTAGGTTCTACGTCCACGGCGAGTACCGATCCGGTTCCGCGAATCGCGGAGATTTGCAAGGAGTTCGACATCTGGCTGCATGTCGACGGTGCCTACGGTGGAGGATACGGAGTTCTTTCGGAAGGACGGTGGGTAATGGAAGGAATGGAACACGCTGATTCAATCGTTGTGAACCCGCACAAGTGGTTGTTCGTACCGCTCGATTTCAGCACGCTCTTCCTCAAGAATCCGGAATCTGTTCGCAAAGTTTTCTCTTTCACCCCCGAGTATTTGCGCGGTGCAGCCGTCGAGTCGTCAGACGCTCACGACTACATGGACTACGGCATTCAGCTTGGCCGCCGGTTCAGGGCACTCAAGGCCTGGATGGTTTTTCGTGCCTTTGGCCGCAGTGGAATTGAGTCGCGCATTCGCGAGAACTGCAGGGCGGCCGCAGTTCTCGCTGACTTGATAGCGAAGCACGAAGGATTCAGTCTTGCGACCCCGGTAAACATGGCAGTCGTGTGTTTTCGCTACGAGCCAGCAGGGATCGATGAAGAGGCGCTCAATAGAATCAATCGCGAAATCGTTGAGAGGGTAAACGCCACTGGCGATGCTTTTCTTACCTATACAACGCTGTCCGGGAAAATCGTGATGCGTGCCGGATTTGGAAACCTCCTGACAACCGACGCACACATCGCCGCGGTCTGGGACCTGGTTCTCGCCCAAGCACAAAACGCGGCGGGAAGCGTGAAACTAAAAACATAGTTATATCGTATCTTTCCTTAACAAGGAGAGCGCGTGCAAGTAACAAGCGGGATAACTGACTCCCAGAGGACGGCAGCAAAGGTTGCTGCCTTGGCATTCCCCCTTTCGTTTGCCTTCATTGTGTATGCGAACTTCGGCATGCGCGGCGGATTGTTTGTAGCCGGAAATCTCGGCGAGACGGTCAAGCGGATAGGAGCTGCTGAAATGCTTTTTCGCACGAGCATCATTTTCGATTTAGCATATTGCACTGGTTTTGTGGTGCTTATCTCTGCGCTGTATACGGTGCTCAGCCCCGTAAATCGACGCGTCGCGCTGATGGCCAGCGTCGCAAAGCTCGTTTATCTAGTAACTGCTCTACTGATGGCTTTCAGTCTCCTGAACATCATGCATCTGGCGGCCGACCCGATATACGGGCAAACGCTCGGCGCTGACCGGATTCAAGGCTTGGTGCGACTGAACAGAACGGCGCTCTGGGACCAGTACTACGTGGGGCTCGTTTTCTGGGCTTTATCCTCCACGCTGTATGCCTGGCTCTGGTTGAAGTCGAAGTACATCCCGCGGCCGCTCGCGTTATTTGGAATATTCTCCTCGGCTTGGTGTACGTTCTGCGCCGTCGCTTACCTGTTGCGGCCGGCCTTCGCTTCGATTGTGAATCTCTGGGCTTTCGATGTGCCCATGGTTCTTTTTCTATTTGGTCTCAGCGGCTGGATTCTCGTCAAGGGTCTTCGCGAACCAACCTGACTGTGTCGCTGTAGTTTGATGCATGCTGCTCGACGACCTGATGCCCGAATACGATGTATCGGAATACCATGAGATCCGGGTTCAGTCGTCTGTCGATCGCACTTACGCTGCGATCAAGCGTGCTGACTTCGCTGCCAACCCGTTAGTTCGCGCTCTTCTGGGTATCCGGGCGTTGCCAGCGCGTCTATCTGGCCGAACTCCCGGCCGTTCTCTCTCCGCAAACCTCACACTCCAAAGTGCGGAGCATTTCGGTTTTTTTACGCTCGCGGAAATTCAGTCGACCGAAATAGTGATAGCCCTTCAAGGGAAATTCTGGACTGTCTCGGGCGGCACTGAGTGCGCGACACGTGATGCGCTGGATAAACCAATCGCACCGGGAACCGCACGTGCCGTGTGGAATTTCAGCCTTCAGCCAACAAGTGGTTCGAGCTGCAGGCTCGCTACTGAAACGCGAGTGCAATGCGCCGACGCTCATTCCCGTCGGCGCTTCAGGGTTTACTGGCTGTTCGTTCGTCCCGGCAGCGGACTAATTCGCCGCATGATGCTTCGCACAATACGCGACCTCGCGGAGCGCGCCGACTAGCGTTCCGCGATTCGTTTCAGGGCTTGGACTGCCTGAACCACTTCTGCGCTTGGCATCGCCGCCGGTGCCACGGCCTTCACAAGCGCGTTATCCCGATCGTAAAGATCGTTGCCGAAGTGAACCTGGTTGTTCACCATGAAAGTCGTGGCGTACACGATGTATACGGGAAGTTTTTTCGGCAGAGTGATGGTCTTGTTGTCCGGACCGCTCTGCATCTGCTGCTGAACCTTTCCTAGGTCCCAGCCCAGGACGAACTCGGCGAGCTTGTCCGGCTTTTCCAGCCTGATGCAACCGTGGCTGAATGCGCGCACATCTTCCTTGAACAGCTCGTGATTCGGAGTGTCGTGGAGATAGATGTTGAAGTCGTTCGGGAAGAGGAACTTCACGAGACCAAGCGAGTTTTTCGGGCCCGGAGTCTGGCGAATTCGCCGAGCACCGCCTTCCATGTAGATCTCGTAATTATTCGCTGCCATGTATTCAGCTGACGCCTTCGGAAAAATTTCCTTCTCCGCAATGTCAGGGGTCACGTTCCAATAGGGCCGAAAAACAACAAACTCCATCGAGTCGGCGAACACAGGTGTGGCTTTGTCCTCGTACTCCTGTCCCACAATGACCTTCATTGCGAGGGCGAGCTCGCCCTTGTCGTAGGCTTCGAGCTTGAAGGCGGGAACGTTGACGAAGATGTAGCGCTGCCCAAATGATCTTGGCAGCCAGCGATAGCGCTCCATGTTTGCAACGATCTGAGTGAGCCGGTAGGCCGCAGACTTGTTGAGGGCGTCCACCGTTTCCGTGCCCAGCATGCTGTCTACACCGATTGTGTGACGTCTCTGAAATTCAGCAACGGCGCCTGCGAGATTTCTGTCATAAACCGCGGACTTCGCGCTGGCACCGGAATCGGCCGAAACTATTCCTTCAGCCGCCAGCCGCGCACGAAGAGCAGAAGCGACCGCGGGACTGATCGGTTCGCCTGGCTTCACTGCCTTGGTTGCGGGAACCGTTGGCCATCCGCCCTTAGCAAGAATATTCCGATAGTTCACCAGCTGCTTCCGCAAAGCACCGTAGTCATCATCGGCGGGGCGCATTGTCGCGAGAGATTTGTCGAGTGCTTCGACGCGAAGATTCCGCACGAGTGCACTGTCCACATTCTCTTCCTGCGGATCGATGTGCCAGGCCTGAGCAACAGACTTGGGCTTCACCTGTCCGGTAAGCATGTCTTCACCGAGCGCTGCGTATGATGCGGTCAGGAGAACGTCAGCGTCAGCAAGCTGCTGCGCAGTTGGCTTGTCCTGCTTGACCGCAATGATCGCTTTCGCGAGAGCGCCGATTGGATAGACGTCCATTCGCATTCCCTCGCCTTCGGCATTGATCAAGGCCTTGGTGAGAGAGGTTGTGCGAGCCTCGTGCAATCCGTCGTTAGTCAGCCAGAGCGGATTATTCCCGTACATCTTGTACAGTTTTTTTGCGTGCTCCCACTCATCATCGTCCAGCTGCGCCGGCTTACCGGTTTCGATTCGCTGCTGAAGTGCCGTCTTGATTTCAGCCGCGGGAATGCCTCGCACCGACTTGAGCTCGGCGGGCGACCAGTTTTGAACAGTTGCGGAGTCATTGCTGTCTCCGCGCTTGCAGGCAACAGCGCCGGCAAGGACGATAAGTATCAGGAGTTTTCGCATGCGCTCAGCAATGGCGAAACTCGGGCCAACACGCTATCGCCTTATAGAGAACCTTGAGGCGGCACTGAGAACTGCCATGGCACCCGGCTTCCCGCTCACGTCGCTACCGGCAACCCGCTCTACTCCTGGGTGGATAAGCCAAAGGACATGTAGCCTTTAGCGGGAAGCGGGACGCCAAATAGCCGGGGGCCGGACGCCATGTCATTTCTCAGTTGCTGTTGCCCTACTGCAACTCTACGGCGTGAGCCAGTAACTGACCTTCAGCAAGAGTATGTTCTTCGCAGGCACTGAAAACAGCCTGTCGAAATCGCGGTTCAGCGACACACCATTGTCGAGCCGGGCATCGTCGCGAGCCTGTGTCCACACGAGGTAAAGGGTGGATCC
>JANLYJ010000174.1:0-7405 GCA_031365555.1 Gemmatimonadaceae bacterium
CGCGGAGTGCTGCATCATGAACCGCGGAGAAATGCTGGGCGCGGATGTGGATCTTTCGGCCTGGCCAACGATTCCTCTCAGGTCACTTCTATTTGGAGAAACGCAGGGCCGCGTGATTGTTTCAACACCGGACTCCGCAAAAGTTTTGGACATAGCGGCGAGTCGCGGTGTCCGGGCGACAAGGATTGGTCACGTCACCACATCTACGGCGCTGAGTATCACGACGGCGACAAAACAGTTCAGTGCTCAACTCTCCGACCTGGCGGACAGCTATTACGAAGCGATTCCCCGTGCGATGAGCGCCGCAGCAATTGCTGCCGGCGCGACTGAACTCGCAGGAGTTGCCTGATGTGCGGCGTTTTTGGAATCATTGGTAATGAACATGCCGCCGAGCTGACCCATCTTGGCCTCTACTCGCTGCAGCACCGCGGGCAGGAGTCAGCTGGAATCGTGGCATTTGACGGAACCGAAGGCGCGCGCGCAATTCGTAAAATGGGTCTCGTATCGGAGGGGTTCACCCCCACTGATCTCGCATCCCTCAAGGGACCTCTCGCGATTGGCCACACCCGCTACAGCACCGCCGGTTCATCCACCATTGAAAATGCCGGCCCGGTCTTCGCCCGTTTTCGCGACGGACATATTTCGCTCGCGCACAACGGCAACCTGGTCAATGCCACCGAGCTCCGCCGCGAGCTCGAGGAGAATGGATCCATCTTCAGCTCTACGATGGATTCTGAGGTCCTCGTCCATCGTCTGGCCCGGACACCCGCCGGCCCTCCCGAGGAACGTCTGGGTGCCGCCCTGCAGGGCGTAGAAGGTGCCTATTCAATTGTTGTGATCCTCGGCAATACTCTTCTGGCAGCCCGCGACCCGCGCGGATGGCGGCCGCTCGTCATCGGCCAGCTGAATGGGGCCACGGTTGTCGCATCTGAGACCTGCGCGCTCGACATAGTTGGCGCCACAGTGGTCCGCGAGGTGGAGCCCGGTGAGGTCGTCGCCATAGATGAAACCGGAATTCGATCCTCATTTCCCCTCGGGAAACTGGAACGCCGCCAGTGCGTATTCGAGTATGTGTACTTCGCCCGCCCTGACAGCCGCGTCTTCGGCGGATCGGTGGATCGCGCCCGCAGAAGTCTCGGCAGGCGCCTTGCACGTGAGTGGCCCGCGCCAACGGCGCAGCTCGTCTTTAGTGTGCCCGATTCATCCAATTCCGCAGCACTTGGATTTGCGGAAGAATCCGGGCTCCCGCTCGAGCTCGCGCTGATAAGAAATCACTACGTGGGACGAACATTCATCCAGCCCACGCAATCAGGACGGGTCGCAAAGGTAAAAGTGAAATACAACGCAGTTCGTGAAGTGCTTGAAGGCAAAAGTGTTGTAATGGTGGACGATTCGATTGTGCGCGGCACTACGACGCGTGGCCTTGTCGCCATGGTGCGTTCTGCCGGCGCCCGCGAAGTCCACATGCGCGTCAGCTCCTCGCCAATCACCGGTCCCTGCTACTACGGCATCGACACTCCAAATCGCGAGGAGCTCATTGCTGCGCGCCTCGACAACGCCGGCATCGCTGCGGAACTTGGCGTGGACTCGCTGGGTTACTTGAGTCTCGATGGAATGCTCGAGTCAGTTCCGGGTGGACCTGGCGGACTCTGTCACGCCTGCTTTTCCGGGGACTACCCGACTCCGCCTCCCACGGACCCTGAAAAACTCCGCTTCGGCTGCGGCTGCTGACAATGGCACAGAGCGTTTTCTTCTTCGGTAACGGAAAAGCTGAAGGCACAAAGGACATGAAGATTCAGCTCGGCGGAAAAGGTGCAAACCTCGCCGAGATGACGAACCTGGGTGTGCCCGTCCCCCAGGGATTTACAATCGCATGCTCTGAATGTGTCAGCTACCTGAAGAGCGGTAAGTACTCGGACAAGCTGCGCGCCGAGGTCGAAGGAAATGTCGCGCGACTCGAGGAAGCTTCGGGCAAGAAGTTTGGAGACCCCAAAAATCCCCTGCTCGTCTCCGTAAGATCTGGTGCATCCGTCTCGATGCCCGGAATGATGGAGACGATCCTGAATCTCGGATTGAACGACCGCACGGTCGTAGGTCTTGCGAAACAGAGCAAGAACGCCCGCTTCGCGTACGACTCATACCGTCGCTTCATTCAGATGTACTCCGACGTAGTGCTCGGCGTACCAGCCAGCAACTTCGAACACCTGCTCAAGGCCAAGCGAATGACGGCCGGCGCCGAGTCAGACGCGGACCTGAACGAAGACGCGCTGCGCAATCTCGTTGAAGAGTACAAGTCACTGGTTCGCAACACGACCAAGACCGAGTTCCCCACCAATCCGCAGGTGCAGCTATGGGGCGCAATCGAGGCAGTCTGGAAATCGTGGACGCTCAAGAAGGCAGTGGACTACCGGAAGGTGAACAACATCCCCGAATCCCTTGGCACCGGCGTGAACGTCGTTGCGATGGTTTTCGGAAATCTGGGTGATGATTCCGGCACCGGCGTCGCATTCACGCGTAATCCGTCAACCGGCGAGCGCAAGTTTTACGGAGAGTTTCTCGTAAACGCGCAGGGCGAGGACGTTGTTGCAGGCATAAGAACTCCGCTTGCAATCGAGCAGATGGCCGCGGCGCTTCCCGGCGCGTACAAGGAGCTGCTCGAAACGCAGGACAGGCTGGAGCGGCACTACACAGACATGCAGGACCTGGAATTCACCGTCGAGCGTGGAAAGCTGTTCCTGCTGCAAACCCGCAGTGGAAAGCGAACTTCTGCTGCCGCAATTCGCATTGCGCGCGACATGGTGAAGGAAGGACTGATCGACAAGCGTGAGGCAGTGAAGCGCGTGCCTGCGGCGGAAGTCGAGCAGCTGCTCCATCCAATCATCGATCCTGCAGTGAACGCAGAGCCCATCGCGACTGGACTTCCTGCAAGCCCTGGCGCGGCCAGCGGTGTCGCGGTGTTCGATCCGCACAGTGCAGAAGAGCGCGCGGCGTTCGGGGAAAACGTCATTCTCGTTCGTGACGAAACAACACCTGAAGATTTCCACGGCATCGTAGCGGCCCGCGCAGTCCTCACCGCACGCGGTGGAATGACAAGTCATGCTGCTGTAGTCGCACGCGGCATGGGCAAGTGCGCCGTTGTCGGATGCAAGGAAATCGAAGTCGATCTCGAGCACAGGAAATTCACCGTGCACGGAATCGAGGTGAATGAAGGCGACTGGCTCACACTCGATGGTGCGACTGGACGCGTTTTCACTGGCAACCTGCCTACCATCCCTAGTGAAGTAGTGCGCGTTACAAGCGGCGCCCTTCCCGTCAAATCTGCGCCTGTGTACCAATCGTACGCCGAGCTGCTGGGATGGGCTGATGAAGTCCGGACGCTCAAGGTACGGGCAAATGCAGACACACCGGCCGACGCACGCGTAGCGCGGAGTTTTGGCGCCGAGGGAATTGGACTGTGCCGCACAGAACACATGTTCTTCGAAGGGGACCGCATCACTGCAATGCGCGAGATGATCGTCGCGCGCGATGAAGCTGGACGTCGTCGGGCGCTTGCCAAGCTCCTTCCGATGCAGCGCGGCGATTTCGAGGGAATTTTCGAAGAAATGGACGGTCTGCCTGTCACGATTCGCCTGCTCGATCCCCCGCTGCACGAGTTTCTTCCCCATGGCGGCGAGGAGAGCAAGCTGCTTGCACGCACACTCGGACTTTCGCGTGCGGAGCTTTCACGGGTTGTGGAAAGCCTGCGTGAATCGAATCCAATGCTGGGGCATCGTGGGTGCAGGCTTGGAATCACGTATCCAGAGATCACCGAAATGCAGGGGCGCGCGATTTTCGAGGCTGCCCTCCGTGCCCAGCGCCGTGGAATAGACGTTAAGCCCGAGATCATGATCCCGCTGGTTTCCAACGTGAACGAGTTCAATCACCAGCGTGCGATCCTCGAGGAGTCGGCCGCCGGCGTCCTTGGCGCGATGGGTGAAACTATTCCCTACCTTATCGGTACGATGATAGAGCTGCCCCGCGCTGCCTTGACGGCCGAAAAGATCGCAGAGAGCGCAGAGTTCTTCTCGTTCGGAACAAACGACTTAACCCAGACTACACTTGGTCTCTCACGCGACGATTCAGGGCGTTTTCTTCCATCATACGTCGATCAAGGTATCTTTCCTGACGACCCGTTCCAGGTGCTCGATGCGGACGGTGTTGGAAGGCTCATCAGGATCGCCGTGGAAGATGGCCGTAAGGCCAGGCCCGGGTTGAAACTCGGAATCTGCGGTGAGCATGGTGGTGAGCCCCGTTCAGTCAAACTGTGTCACATGATGGGACTCGACTATGTGTCTTGCTCTCCGTTTCGTGTACCGATAGCCCGGTTAGCCGCTGCCCATGCCGCTCTTGACGTCACGAGCTGAGTACAACCAAACATTCGATGCCGGCCCGCCGTCGCCTTTGCGCATTGCAGAGGCCGAAGGCAAGAGGCTGCGGATCGCACTCGTCACCGAGTACTACTACCCACATCTCGGCGGCGTAACAGAACACGTGCACTATTTCGCGCAGGAAGCGCGAAAGTTCGGGCACCATGTAGACATCATCACCTCGAACATCCCGGGAGCCGAACCTGATCCTCATGTGATCCGCCTCGGCTACAGCCAGTCTATTTACAGCAATGGATCGCAGGCCCGCATCACACTCGGCTGGGGTCTCAGGAAGGAAATGCGGCGTGCACTGTCGCGCGGCAACTACGACATCGTGCACATCCACTCACCGCTGCACCCGGTACTTCCGGTGCTGGCGATGCAGGAAGCACAGTGCCCGGTTGTCGGGACATTCCACACATATTTCGACAGCTCGATCGGATACGCCGTGATGCGCAAGCAGTGCCAGCGGCGACTGGATTCCATGCAGGCCGTCATTGCTGTGTCGCATTCGACGACAATCGCGATGAACCGGTATTTCGACGTTGACTGGACGATCATTCCCAATGGAATCGACCTCGACGTCTTCAGGCCCGACGTTTCCAAGCCCGCAGCGATTCGCGACGACGTGCCGTCGATTCTCTTTCTCGGCCGGTTCGATCCCAGGAATGGACTGTCAACTCTCATCGAGTCGTTCCGGAAAGTGCGAAGCAAGAGCCGGGAGGCACAGCTTGTAGTGGTTGGCGACGGACCGCTCAGGAAGCACTACCATCGTGCGGCTGGCGGCGATCCGGACATCACCTTCGTCGGCGCGATATTGAAGGAGCGGCCGAACTACTACGCACACAGCACCATCTATGCATGTCCGACGACCAAGGCTTCGTTCGGCATCACGCTGCTCGAATCCATGGCATGTGAGACGCCTATTGTTTGCTCGGACATCCTTGGATTCCGCGACGTCGTAAAGAATGAGCGTGAAGCGCTCATGACCCACTGCGGTGACACGAGTGAGCTGGCTGACGCACTCGTCCGCCTTCTCGACGACGAAGACCTGCGCACGCGACTCGGCAAGGTCGGACGCGAACGCGCCCATCGTTACAGCTGGCCCGCGGTTACGTCGGCGGTGCTCGATGTCTATGCAGCCGTGCTCGGCCGAGTGCCGACAGGGGCATGATCGGACTCGCTGCATTTGGTGCTGTCGTGGCAGGAAGCGCCGCACATGGTGCATTCCATCGCAACAGTTTTGTGTTTGGAAGTGTGCTGGGGCGTCTGCCGACGAGCGAGAACATTGTTTCGCTCACCTTCGATGATGGCCCCAATCCCGACGCCACCCCGGCGATCCTGGATGCGCTCAAGGAAAAGAATGTGAGAGCAACTTTCTTTATACTCGGACGACACGCAGAGCAGTGGCCTGAAATTGTGCTGCGGATTGCGAACGAGGGACACCAGATCGGCAACCACGGTTACTTCCATCGGAAGCTGCACTTCAAGCGTCCGTTTTATGTCAGGCAGGACATCAAGCTGGGTAAGCGTGCGATCGAGCGAACGGGTGCGCCCTCGCCTGCATGGTTCCGTGCACCGCATGGCTTCCGTAATCCCTGGGTGACTACTATTGCGAGCTCGATGGGTGAGCGCGTTGCCGGATGGAGTCTTGGCGTTTGGGACACTGACAGGCCCGGCGTGCAGGAGATCGTGAAGCGTACCGTTGCAGGAACGCGTCCGGGTTCGATTATCCTCCTGCACGACGGAGATGGCTACGACCCGGAAGGTGACAGAATGCAGACGGCAGCGGCTGTTCCGCTGATTGTTGACGGGCTGTGCGCGAAAGGATTCAGATTCGAAACACTTCCCTCCTGAGATGAACCCAAAGATTTCTCGGCTCCTCCGATGGGGACTGTCTGCAGTCATCATCGTTTTCCTGATCATCTTCGCGCGCACCATCAATTGGCATCAGGCCTGGAACTCCATCAGGAGTGCATCGCCTCCTCTATTGGCGATGGCGCTGCTGGTGAACCTGGCGTCGATCGCAGTCAAGGGTGTGAGATGGTGGGTGTTCCTGCGCGCCGCGGGATCGCCATCACTCTGGCTCGCAATGCGTGCGACGCTGGCAGGTGCGGGACTCAACAACGTGCTTGTTGCAAATGGTGGAGATGCAGCGCGCGTTGTCTTCGTGTCGCGCGCGAGTGGCGTTCCAAGTGAGCGGATTCTGGCGACGCTCGCGCTCGAGCGGCTATTCGATCCGGTGGGATTTGTAATCCTGCTCGTTGCCGGCGCGATGTTATTCGATCTTCCGCCTGCACTGGAGCGTTGGCGTCTGCCTGCACAGCTGCTGCTGGTCGTACTCGCGATATTGCTTGGCGCTTTCGTGTACTGGTCGAGGAATGCGCAGCCGGAGCATGTCCCGGAGCGCCGCGCGGAGGCGCGTGGTGCGTGGGGCAAGTTCAAGAACTACATGGTGCAGTTCGGGCGGAGCACTCGCTCCCTCACGACCGGACCTCGCTTCCTTGCAGCGCTCATACTGTCACTGCTCTCATGGGCGGGACAGCTGGCAACATTCCATTATGCAGCGCAGGCCGCGCATGTGGACATGCCGCTTGCGGGCAGTCTCGCCTGTCTGCTCGCGATCAATCTCGGCCTCGTGATTCGGGCGACGCCTGGGAATGTCGGATTCTTCCAGTTTGTCTATGCGCTGAGCGCCGAGCAGTTTGGAATTGCGCGTCCGGACGCGATAGCTGTGTCGCTGCTGATCCAGACCCTGCAGATAATTCCGATGACCCTGCTCGGCGTCGCACTCGCGCCGGAATTCATTTTCCGTAAGGGCCGGAAGACTTAGCTACTTCTGTCCGCGAATTGTGACGTCTACCGTGTAGCCGTCCTTTGCAAGCAATGCGGAAAGAAGCCGTGTCGCGCTTTCGTTTGCGTGGCGGACCAGCTCCATCTGGGAACCCGCAGCAGTGAGCTGCGAGCGGGCCTGACGCTGAATTGATTC
Source organism: Gemmatimonadaceae bacterium (assembly GCA_031365555.1). GTDB lineage: Bacteria > Gemmatimonadota > Gemmatimonadetes > Gemmatimonadales > Gemmatimonadaceae > UBA4720. The sequence goes on from JANLYJ010000174.1 coordinate 7,396, forward strand.
CCTGTCCTCG
>JANLYJ010000153.1:0-8486 GCA_031365555.1 Gemmatimonadaceae bacterium
GAGATTGCGAGGCGGAACTGCTCCGGACGGTTTGACAGGGCAACAATTCCCGGAAGAACGCCGACCGTAGAAACGGTAATGTGTCGCGCGCCGATACCGAAACCCTTCGGATCATTGAGAATGGTGAGAGTAGGATCCACTGCCTTCCAGTTCATGAGTGGCTCTCCCATTCCCATGAACACGATGTTGGTTGCCTTGAGCGGATCGTCAATCATCCGCAGCTCTCTCACCTGTCCTGCGATTTCAAATGGCTCGAGATTTCGTGTGAATCCCATCGCTCCTGTCGCGCAGAAAGCACACTTGAGCGCACATCCCGCCTGGGACGAGATGCAAAGAGTCAGGCGATTGCTCTCGGGGATCGAGACCGTCTCGATAAACTCACCGTCCTGGAGACGGAAGAGAAACTTTTCGGTGCCGTCCTTTGACTTCTGGCGAGTGGCAAGCTCGAGGCGGGGAATCGTGAAATGCCTGTCCAGCAGATCCCTGAACGACGCCGGGAGGTCAGCCATCGCACTGAAGTCCGACGCCGGAACCGTCCACAAATGACGCATGACCTGGGAGCCCCTGAATGCGCGCTCCCCATGTTCTTCGGCAAATGCCCGAAGCTGGGATTCCGCGACAGCCGGTTCCAGATTCAGGAGATTCACCCTGGGGTCTTTTTCACCCAATCCGCGCGCTTTCATTCTACCACCAAGTCCTTGCCATAATTAATTTTAACTGACTTGCATGGACACACTGAACTGACCCAAGACGAAATCTTTTCCACATCGCTCCGATCTCACCTTTGCGGCAGCCTTCGGGCTTCCAATGCGGGGTCGAAGGTCGCACTTGCGGGGTGGGTACATCGCAGCCGAAATCTCGGCGGACTGATCTTCATCGATCTGCGGGACCGTGAGGGAATCGTTCAGGTCTCGCTCAATCCATCAGACGTCAGCGCACAGTTCGCCGAAACCGCAGCCGGTGTTGGCGCGGAGACCGTTATTCGCGTAGAGGGCGAGGTCGTGCTGCGCCCAGTTGAGATGCGGAACGCAGACATCGAGACCGGCGAGGTAGAAGTCCGCGCGACTTCGATAACAGTTCTTTCACCTGCCGAGACACCTGCAATTCCGGTTGCACGGGGGAAGGGCGAGAAACTCCCTGCAGAAGAATTGAGGCTGCGTCATCGGCACCTCGACCTGCGCCGGCCGGAACTCCAGAAGAGTCTTGTTCTCCGGCACAAGCTTGCACAGGCGACGCGCAGATATCTCGATGACAACGGTTATCTCGAAGTCGAAACTCCAATCCTGACCAAGCCGACTCCGGAAGGAGCGCGCGACTACCTGGTGCCGAGCAGGGTGCACGCTGGTGAGTTCTACGCGCTTCCGCAGTCGCCGCAGCTTTACAAGCAGCTGCTGATGGTTGCGGGGTTCGACAGGTATTTCCAGATCGCACGCTGCTTCCGCGATGAGGATCTTCGTGCTGACAGGCAGCCCGAGTTCACGCAGATCGATATCGAAGCGTCTTTCGTCGATCGTGAGGACATCATGAAAATGACGCAGGGACTGATGACTGCGTTGTTCGATGTTGCCGGCGCAAAGATTCCTGCGAAGTTCTCGCGCCTGACATACGCTGACGCGATGGAGCGGTACGGATCGGATCGGCCGGACCTTCGTTACGATCTGCAGATCCGCGACTATAGCGAGCTGTTCAAGGGGCTCGATTTTGCGATCACTGCAACTGCGCTGGCAGCAGGCGGCAGAGTGCGGGGGATTCGCATTCCCGGCGGTGCAGCTCTGTCACGCAAGCAGGTAGATGAGATTGAACTCGTAGGTAAGACCGGGGGCGCGAAGGGACTGCTCCGATTGAAGAAGACAGCGGCCGGCCTCGAGGGTCCGATTGCAAAGTTTCTCACCGAGGACATCGGCGCACGGCTCGAGCTTGCGGAAGGCGATCTTCTACTGCTTTCAGCCGATCAGGATTCAGTTACGAGCGTGTCGCTTGATCGAGTGCGACAGGATGTCGCCCAGCGCCTGGGACTCGCCGATGACACCAAGCGCGAATTCCTCTGGGTTACCGACTTCCCGCTATTCGGGCGCAATGACGACGGAACGGTGAGCTCTGTTCACCATCCATTTACATCACCGCACCCTGACGATCTGCACATGCTCGAGAGCGACCCGGACAAGGTTCGCGCACTGGCATATGATGTCATCCTGAACGGAACCGAGCTCGGCGGCGGAAGTATTCGTATACACGACCCGCGCGTCCAGAAGAGAGTGTTCAGCGTTCTGGGTCTGACTGAAGAGAACGCAAAATCGCGGTTTGGTTTTCTGCTCGAGGCGCTTGCATCGGGTGCACCCCCGCATGGCGGAATCGCCTTTGGATTTGACCGGATCTCGATGCTGATCGCAGGCGGGCAGTCGCTGCGTGACGTTATCGCATTTCCCAAGACTACTGCGGCCCGCGCACTCTTCGAGAACGCGCCAACTGTCGTTCCGGAAAAAGATGTCAACGATCTCCACCTCGAGCTGAAGAAGCGAAGCTGATGACTGACGAAACAAACACACAGCGCCTGAATACCGAAGGCGCAGACATGCTTACGCTTGCCGGCGTGAATGACGAGAACCTCGTCGAGCTCACGCGCCAGACAGGCGCCAAGATAAACCTTCGCGGCGACGTGATGACCATCACCGGCGGGGCTGACTCCGTTTCCAAGGCTGCTCACATTGCACAGCGAATGATTGACACTGCAAAACAGCAGATGCCTCTAACAGCCGATGACGTGCTGCGCATGAGCATCGATCCTCGCGATGGCAACGGTGCAGCACAGGGCGAGAGCGATACGCGCATCGTGCTTCCCGGCGTACGGAAAATTATCCAGGCCAAGACAAGCGGCCAGGCTGAGTACATGAAGCTGATCGCTGAGAATGACATTGTCGTTGGCATTGGTCCGGCGGGAACGGGCAAGACGTACCTGGCCGTAGCGGCTGCTGTTGACGCACTTGCGCGCAAGCGGGTTCGCCGGATTGTGCTGGCGCGTCCGGCAGTTGAAGCTGGCGAAAGTCTTGGTTTCCTTCCCGGCGACATGCAGGCGAAAGTCGATCCATATCTGCGCCCACTGTATGATGCCCTCGAGGACATGATGCCGCAGGAGCGCGTGCAGAAGGCGATCGAGACACGCACGATCGAGATAGCCCCGCTCGCCTACATGCGCGGCCGCACATTGTCTGATGCATTCGTCATTCTCGACGAAGCGCAGAACGCAACCAACGCGCAGATGAAAATGTTTCTCACCCGGCTTGGCGTTAACTCGCGCGCTGTGATCACCGGCGACAAGACGCAGATCGATCTGCCGAAACGCGAAGACTCCGGACTGGTGCAAATCGAGCGGATCCTGCCTGGCATCGAGGGAATCGGTTTCCAGTATCTGAGCGATGCCGACGTAGTTCGTCACCGGCTCGTGCGCGAAATCATCAAGGCGTACGCGGACGACTCGGGTAACTGAGCGTGCAAGCCGGCGCTGAGCTCGCAGTCGATGTAAGCTCCACGCTTCGCCGGCGGGTTGTGTCCCTCGAGCGGGCGCGCAAACTCGCTGTGCTCACACTGGAATCGGAACGCGTCAGGAATGCGATGATTTCGATCGTATTCGTGTCCTCGCAGAAGATCGCGACGATGAACAGCAGGTATTTGAAGAAGAACAAGCCAACCGATGTAATTGCATTTGGTTTTGGTTCCGGTACTTCCGGCGGCGCCGTTGTCGGTGACATCTACATCTGCCCTGACGTTGCCCGCAAGAACGCGCTGGAAGAGAAGGTGTCTCTGCGCGAAGAGCTAGACCGCCTCGTAGTACACGGCGTTCTACATGTACTCGGATACGATCATCCCGAGTCGGACCGGCGTCTTCAGTCTGCGATGTGGAAGAAGCAGGAAATAATCCTCAGGCGGAGCCTGTGACCGCGTCCCGCGAGGCGACTGTCCAGAAAGTGCTGGCAGATTTTGAAGCCGGAAGTTTCAGTGGACTCGCCCGCGCAGTAAGCATTGTCGAGAACCATCGCGATGGATTCGAGGAGCTGCTCGCAGCGTTGCATCCTAAGACCGGCCGTGCTCAGCGCATCGGACTCACGGGGCCGCCAGGCGCCGGAAAAAGCACAATCACAACGCTGGTTGCCAAGAACCTGAGAGCTGCAGGTCACCGCGTTGGGATCATCGCGGTCGATCCTACGTCACCCTTCACCGGTGGCGCGCTGCTGGGTGATCGTGTGCGCATGGAACAGGTCGCACTCGATCCGGGTGTGTTCATTCGCTCGATGGCAACGCGCGGTTCGCTCGGTGGACTCGCTGCGACAACTCGTGAAGTTGCTGACGTGCTGGACGCATTCGGCTTTGAGCGCATCATCATCGAGACTGTAGGAGTTGGTCAGTCGGAGCTCGAGGTTGCGCGTACCGCCGATTCAACCGTTGTTGTCCTCGTTCCTGAGTCGGGTGATTCAATCCAGACTTTGAAAGCCGGTGTAATGGAGATCGCCGCCGTATTTGTGGTCAATAAGGCGGATCGTCCGGGCGCTGACCGGTTGCGCAACGACATCGAGCTGATGCTCGGCTTGAGAAAGGGTGCGCATTTCCGGAACATGCCCACGCACCATGGCGTAGATCTCAAGAAGGCGGCGAATCCAGCACGAATTGCCCGCGAGGCGGCAGGCGAAACTGCTGAAGAGGGATGGACGCCTCCGGTACTCAGCTCAATAGCAGCCCGGGGAGAGGGGATTACCGAGTTGATGGCCTCGCTCGAAGCGCATTTTACGTATCTTGAAAAGAGCGGCTCGTTGAGAGACCGTCGCCGCGCGCGGCTGCGAGAAAGAGTTGTGGACGCGGTGGAGCAGAAAATGCGCGGCAGACTCTGGACGAATCCTGATGTAAGCAGCTGGCTCGACTCGGAGCTGAACGCACTCGAAACAGGAAAGGAAACCCCGTATGGCGCCGCCGACCGGCTACTCAAGGAACGCGGCGAACTCGTTACACGAGCGAAACCATGACGACCGTAAAGCCCCAAAACGAATTTTCAGGTTCGGATCTCTCCGACGAGCTGCGTGCGCGTGAGCGCGAGATTGCGAAACTCCAGAAGGAAGTGAACGAGTGGCGCGCGAAGTACGACAAAGCTTCAAAGCGCGACATCGCATTCACCAATTCCGAGAAAGCTGTCGAGCCGCTCTACACGCCCGCTGATTTGGCCGACTCCGAGTCAGCAGACCTGGGCCTGCCTGGCTTCTTTCCTTACACGCGCGGCATTCATCCAACGGGATATCGTGGCCGTCTCTGGACGATGCGCCAGTTCGCAGGTTTCGGGAGCGCGGCAGATACGAACGAGCGGTACAAGTTTCTGCTCGCTCATGGCACGTCGGGTTTGTCCGTTGCCTTCGATTTCCCGACTTTGATGGGATACGACTCTGATCATCCGCGCTCTGAGGGCGAGGTAGGAAAGTGCGGAGTTGCGATCTCGAGTCTCGCCGACATGCAGGACCTCTTCGACGGAATTCCGCTCGACCAGGTCTCGACGTCCATGACCATCAATGGTCCCGCTGTCATTCTGTACTGTTTCTACATCGCCGCAGCTGAAAAGCAGGGGATCGATTCTTCCAAGCTGCGCGGCACGATCCAGAATGACATCCTCAAGGAGTACATGGCGCAGCACGCATGGGTCTACCCCATCGAGCCTGCGCTGCGTCTCATTGTAGATGCCTTCGAATGGTCCGCCGAGCATGCGCCGCAGTGGAATACGATCTCGATTTCGGGTTACCACATTCGCGAAGCTGGCGCTACAGCTGCGCAGGAGCTCGCCTTCACGCTCGCTGACGGATTCACATATGTGGAGCGCGGAATAGCGCGCGGATTGGATGTTGATTCATTCGCGCAGCGCTTGTCTTTCTTCTGGGATATACACAACGATTTCTTTGAAGAGATCGCGAAGCTGCGCGCAGCTCGCCGCATCTGGGCGAGGCACATGCGCGACCGATACGGTGCAAAGGACCCACGGTCGCTCGTCATGCGTTTCCATTCGCAGACTGCAGGAGTGACGCTGACTGCGCAGCAGCCTATGAACAACGTCGTGCGTGTCGCATATCAGGCTCTCGCGGCAGTTCTCGGCGGGACGCAGTCGCTGCACACGAACTCGATGGACGAGACTCTGGCGCTGCCGACCGAAGAGTCAGTTCAGGTTGCGCTCCGCACACAGCAGGTTCTCGCGTACGAGACTGGTGTTGCAAACGTGATCGATCCTCTTGGCGGGTCCTACTATGTAGAGAAGCTCACCAACGACATGGAAGCCGAGGCTGAAGATCTGTTTCGTCAGATCGAGGAGCAGGGTGGTGTTGTACGCGGGCTGGAGACTGGCTGGCTGCAGAAGCGCATTAATGAATCTGCCGCGAGGCAGCAGTGGGAGATCGAGCAGCGTCGCAAGCTTGTCGTAGGTGTCAACGAATTCGTGACCGACGAACCGGAGCTCACGATTCCGCTGCTCAAAATCGGCGACACAGAAGCACATCAAAAAGCGCGCATGGCAAAACTGCGCGCTGAGCGGGATAACGCGCTTGTGCAGCAGCGTCTGAATGAGCTGAGAGAAGCTGCAAAGGGAACGTCGAACCTGATTCCGTTCATTCTCAATGCCGCTCGTGCATACTGCACGCTGTATGAGATCCGTGCGGCAATGGAAGATGTGTTCGGCGCCTACCGGGAACCGGTTTTCTTCTGAGTAAGACAAAACCCGCCGAATGGTGGGAATCGTTTTTTGACGAAGACTACCTGGCCGAGTACAAACCGCTTTTCACGCTGCAGCAGGACAGGCGTGAGGTCGGTCGTCTTATCGAAATTCTCGAGCTACCCACCGGTGCACGGATTCTCGACGCACCGTGCGGCCAGGGAAGACACTCACATCTTCTCGCCGAGGCAGGCTTCGACGTAGACGGTCTGGACTATTCGAAAGTCCTGATCGCCACGGCAAAGAAACGTGGAATCGGACCGACACTTCGCTACACAGTCGGCGACATGCGAAAGATGCCGGCGAGGTGGAAAGGGCGGTTCGATGCTGTGCTCAATCTGTTCACATCATTTGGATTCTTCGACCATCCCGATGAGGACGAGCGCGCAGTAGCAGAATTTGCGCGCGTCCTGAAGCCCGGCGGAGTTCTGGTCTGGCAGGGCGGCAGTCGCGACGGAATCATGGCCAGGTTCCTTGCAAAAGACTGGTGGATCGGCGGCAAGAACCGGATGTACGCGCAACAGCGCACCTTCGACCAGCTATCAGGAATACTCACTGTTCAGTCAACATGGAACGAAGGTGCCCGGGTACGAACGCGTGAGCACCGCATTCGTCTCTACAACGCGTCGCAGTTGTCCGAAATGTTCCGCCGCCACGGCCTCATAGTCGAGCAGGCATTTGACGGAGCGTCCGACAAGCCGCTATCACGCCGGTCGTCGGAAATGCTACTCGTCGCGCGAAAGACATCTTGAGTCATTTGCCACTGAGGCACTTATCCTGAAAGAATGTGCCGCCTTCGGCGGCGAGTCTCCTGAGTTAGGGAGGTTCCTGAGAAAGGCGTTTGATGGGTACGACAACTATAGAAAGGAGTCGTTCCCCCCAATTGTGCAGTTCTCAGGAATCTCAAAAACTCAGGAATCTCGCGGCCGCAGGCCGCACCATTATTTCCCCACAGCCTCGGCAGTGGCTAGTCCAGCGCCGCCAGTCTAACTTTCGAGACATATGAACCGACCCATCAGAGTACTTGTCGCGAAGCCCGGCCTGGACGGTCATGACCGGGGGGCTAAGGTCGTTGCGGCGGCCCTGCGGGATGCTGGAATGGAGGTCATCTACACTGGCTTGCACCAGACGCCTGAGATGATCGCGACGGCTGCAATTCAGGAAGACGTGGATGTCATCGGACTTTCGATCCTGAGTGGCGCGCACATGACGCTGATTCCGCGCGTGATTGATCTGGTTCGCGCGCAGGGCCGGGATGACATTCTGATCACTGGTGGCGGGATCATTCCGAAGGAAGACATGGAAGCGCTGCAGGCGAAGGGATGCGGAACGCTTTTCGGTCCCGGTACTCCCACGACCGACCTCATCGACTACATAAAGAATGCGATGGGTGCGACCGCGTGAGCAGCAGGCTCCGCGAGCTGAGCGACGAAGTAAAAACTTTGGAAGACAAGCTTCGCCAGGGCGGCGGGGCGGACAAGATTGCCCGGCTTCACAAGCAGGGAAAACTTTCAGCGCGCGAACGGATTGCCGGTCTTTGTGACGACGCGACGCCTTTTCTCGAGATTGGACTCCTCGTCGCTCATGATCAGTACGACGGACAGGCCCCAGCAGCAGGCGTAGTTACAGGAATCGGCGTCGTGCATGGACGTCAGGTCGTCATCGTGGGGAACGACGCCACGGTCAAGGCCGGATCCTGGTGGCCGGAAACCATCAAAAAAATCCTCCGCGCGCAGGAAGCAGCAATGCGGTGCCG